>NZ_QAIJ01000067.1:0-2830 GCF_003060985.1 Stenotrophomonas sp. HMWF023 | reverse complement strand
ATGAAGTCGCCCTCAGCCGCCCTGCTTGATGCCGGTGCCGTCGCCCTGTCCAGCCTGTGCCTGCTGCACTGCCTGGCACTGCCCCTGCTGGCGGCCGCGTTGCCGCTGTTCGGCGTCTGGGCCGAAGCGGAATGGGTGCATCTTGTCTTCGTGGCCATCGCGCTGCCGATGACCGGCTTCGCCTTATGGCGGGCCGAACACCGACATCCCCTGCCTGCGCTGGCGTGGTTGAGCGCCGGTATTGGCCTGGCCCTGTTGATGGCGGGCGCCCTGGCGCTGCCCTCGCACGCGTGGGAAACCCCCCTGACGGTCACCGGCAGCCTGCTGCTGGCCGCCACCCACATCTGGAACGCGCGGCACCGGCACCGATAACGCCGCAGGGGTAGTGCCGGCCGCTGGCCGGCAACTGCAGGCTACGTCCGCAGTTCATGAGGTTGCCGGCCAGCGGCCGGCACTACCCAGCTATTTGCCGTAGCGGCGCAGGAGCTCCACCAGCACCTCGGCTTCGGCCGCCCGCTGGGCCGGGTCTTCCGCGCCCACCACGTGTTCCTGCAGGTGCTCGTGCAGCAGTTCCATCAACAAGCTGTGGGCAGCGCCACGCACGGCCGCCACCTGCACCAGCACGTCGGCGCAGTCGCCTGCCTCGCTCTCGGGCGTGTTCAACGCCTGCTCCAGCGCCGCCACTTGCCCGCCGATGCGACGGACCCGGGTCAGCAGCTGCTTTCGATTCCTGTGTACATGCGCCATGAGTGGATCATATACCCTATGGGGGTATCCATCCATCATTGCCGCCATGCACCTGGACGCTCTCGCCGCCGCCCGCCGCCACGAACACCGCTTCGACGACGGCAACCCGCTGGCCGAACGCAATACCCGTCGCGCGATGTGGCTCACCGTCAGCATGATGATGGTCGAGATCGTCGGTGGCTGGTGGTTCAACTCCATGGCCGTGCTCGCCGACGGCTGGCACATGAGCTCGCACGCACTGGCGCTCGGCCTCTCGGTGTTCGCCTACCGCTGTGCACGCCGCTATGCACACGATCCGCGCTTTGCCTTCGGCACCTGGAAGATCGAGATCCTGGCCGGCTACACCAGCGCCATCGCCCTGCTCGGCGTCGCCGCGCTGATGGCCGTGCAATCGCTGCAACGGCTGCGGGTGCCCGCGCCCATCCACTACAACGAAGCCATCGCCATCGCTGCAGTCGGCCTGGGCGTGAACCTGCTGTGCGCGTGGTGGCTGCATGACAGCCCGGGCCACGCGCATCACCATCATGGCCACGGACACGACCATGGCGATCATCATGGGCATGACCACGATCACGACCATTCGCACGGGCACGACCTCAACCTGCGTTCGGCCTACGTGCACGTGCTGGCCGACGCCGCCACCTCGGTGCTGGCCATCGTCGCCCTGCTGGGCGGCAAACTGCTCGGCCTGACCTGGCTGGACCCGGTGATGGGCCTGGTCGGTGCGGTGCTGGTCACCGTGTGGGCGATCGGTCTGCTGCGCGACAGCGGTCGCATCCTGCTCGACGCGCAGATGGACGCGCCGGTGGTGGCCGAGGTGCGCGAGGTGATCGAGCAGGGCCCGTGGCCGGCACGCCTGGCCGACCTGCACGTGTGGCAGGTGGGGCGCGGCAAGTACGCCGTTGCTGCCTGCGTGGTCACCAGTGATGCCACGCTCGACCCGGACACCGTGCGCCAGGCCTTGGCGATCCATGAAGAACTGGTGCACGTGACAGTGGAGATCCATCGCAGCGCGTGACCCCAGCGGGTCGCGGTTCTTGCCGAAAATCTGTACCGGGCGCCACCGCGCATTGCCTACACTGGCCGCACCTGCCCCGTCGGGACATCCCATGCGCGCGCTCCGCCTGCTGCTGCCCGGTGCCCTCCTGCTGCTGGTGGCCTGTTCCGGCGACACCCAGCTGCCGTTCTCCTCCGACCCGATGCTCGGCTGCTTCGCCACCAGCCCACGCAAATCCGCCGAGTTCCGCATCGAAAAGGAAGGAAGCCAGTACTTCGTGTCCTTCGAGCGTGACGGCCAATGGCAGCGCGAACCCAACGCGCTGTACAAGGCCAGCCGCAGCGACATCCAGCAGTACTTCCGCGACGACGCCGACCAGATCGACAGCGCACTGATCCGCATGGCCGGCGGCTTCGGCATCTTCCACGTCAAGGACGGCGCCACGTTGAAGGCCCGGGCACGCGACAGCGACTACATGGCGCTGCTGTTGATCGGGGCGGGGCCGGTGTATGCGGTGAAGTGCAAGTAGCGGCCAGATTGCAATTCTTCCCATGGCGTCAGCGATGCCGCTGGCACACGCTGCTGGTTTCGAGGAAGAATACCGATGCTCTTTCTTCTCCTGCTGGCCGCTGGCACCGCAAAGACCCAGGGTGCTTATGACGAGGTGCGTGAAACCGATGACGGCAAGGTCGTGGTGATGCGCACCTTTGACTGGGAAATCGAAGGGCAACGCACCGAGCGTGTAACCGTGCACTGGCTGCTGCAGGAAGACGGCAGCATGCGCTACGACTTCGACCGGCAGCCAGCCGCCACCCAGGATGCCCATCGCCGATCTTGCGCATTGGAGGGCATGCAACCCTCACGAGGTGTCGGCATGATCTCAGGAGAGGGAACCATCCACGGATTCAGCTGCACCGACCTGCGGTAGCGCCGCACCCATGTCCGGCTCGGCTGCACAGCGCCTGCGGTACCATGCCCTCCCACGAATCCCCCCTGTACCCACCGTGCCCCACTACTCCGGCCCCCTGCTGACCCGCGACAGCGCTGACACCCTGCGTCGTGCCCACGACAAGGGCGCTACCGAAT
>NZ_QAIJ01000317.1:0-3146 GCF_003060985.1 Stenotrophomonas sp. HMWF023 | reverse complement strand
GATACCGACAAGCCGATTGAGCGCGTCGTAGCTGTAGGTGGCAGTCACGCCGCGCGCATCGGTGCGGGTCTTGCGATTGCCAGCAGCATCAACAGTGAAAGTAGCACTCCCACTGTCAGGACTGACCTGCCCGGTCAGATCACCAAAACCATTGTAGGCGTACGTGGTATGCAGCCCCTTGGGATCGGTCACCTGGGTGACCTGATCCAACGCGTTGTAGCTGGAGCGGATCTCCGCAGCAACGCTGCCCACATCCTGCAGGGTCTGCGCCAGCCGGTTCAGCGGATCGTACTGCTGGCTCGTCACCCGCTGCAGGGCATCGGTGACCGACTGCGGATTGCCATTGGCGTCATAGGCAAAGCTGGTGGCGTTGTTGCCGGCATTCTTCAGCGTGGTCAACTGCCCGAGTGTGTTGTAGACACGTGCCAGCGTGCGGCGCAGCGTGCCACCCGCATCGACCGTGTTTTCCTGCAGACTGTTGCCGGCGTTGTCCAGGGTGTAGTGAATGGTGTTGCCCGCACTGTCGGCAATGTCCGTCAGCCGCTGGGCGGCGTCGTAGACATAGGTGACGCTGCTGCCGTCGGGCTCGGTGACCTGCTGCACCTGGCCGGTGGGCCAGTAGCTCAGCTGGGTGCTGCGGTCTTCGGCAGTAGTGGCGCCACGCACGGTGATCGACGTCGGCCAGCCGCGTGGATGATAGGTGTAATCGGTCACCACGCCATTGGCATCGCGCACCGACAACGGGCGCCCGAAGGCATCGTAGGCGAGTGTTTCAACGGTATGGCCCAGCGCACTGGTGATGCTGCGCAGATCACCCTTGCGGAACGTACAGGCGCCGCTGGTCGCACACCCCGCATCATCAGCGGCGTACCAGGCATAGGTCATGGTATCGGCGACGTCCGTACGTGGACCGTCGATGCTTCGCAGCAAACCCACCTGCGGGCAGTCGGGGCCTTCAGCCTCGCAGTAGGCCTGCGTGGTCACGCGGGTCTGGCCGGTCGTGATATCGCGCACGGTGACGCTGGTCGGCTGCAGGCGCGCGTTGCGGGTAATGCGGGTTTCCTGGTTACCTACGGTCTGCTGCACAAGGCGATTGCTATCAAGCGCGACACGCGTTTCGCTGACGCGCTGCTGGGGTGTTCCAGCCGCTTCGGTGGTCGTTGTCACTGTCACTGCACCGGCCGCAGGGTCGTTGGCCTCGGCGTAGGCGTACTGGGTCACCACGCCACGCCGATCGGTGAGGGACTGCAGACGACGGCGGAAGTCCGTGCCCTCTGGGAGGTAGGTACGACCGGCGGTGCCACTGCTGTCGGTGATGCCATTGACCTTGCGCGGCAGGCCGCTGGTGCCGCTCGCGGCAAGCGCATACGTGCTCTGCTTGCCGAGTGCATCGGTGACGATGACCGGGCCGGCGGTCGTGTAATCCAGCCGTACCCCATCAATGCCGACGTCCGCCTGCGTGCAGTCGCCCGAATGACGGCTACAGGTGACCCGCCCCTTGGCATCGTAGCCATACCAGCTATAGCGCCGGCTATCCTCGGCGGTGACGCCTGTCAGGTATCCAGGGAAGCGGGCATCTTCGTAGTGATAGGTCCTTACTCCACCGTCGGCATAGGTTGCGGTGGTCAGGTCAGCCGTGGCTGTATAGCCATAGGTCACCACATCCTGTCCCGCCACCGACAACGCCGAGATCAATGAGTCGTCACCCGCAACGGCGTACTGCACGTCCAGACGACGGCCCGTGGAGTGGGTGATGCTGAGCAATCGACCCCGCACGTCGTGCGAGTAGCTGAGCGAAGTACCATCTTCGAAGTCGCGTCGCAGCATGCGACCTGATGCCTCAAACGTGATCTGCTCCTGACTACGCGACAGCAGCCAGTTGCCACCCTGCTGCACCACGCGATCCCCGCTACCATCGTTGGCCTCGTAGTACGCCCCCCTCTTGGGAAACGCGGTCTGCGCGCCGTCTTCGCTGAGCAGTCCTACGTTTACTTCCGTGCTGGGTGGGAAAACAGTGCTATCCACGCCCAGCGTCAGTCGAAGGTTGTGCGAATGCGTCCAACCCGTGCCCAGCGCGCCGCCGGGCGTGCTGGTCAGGGAGTGATAGTGACGACGGAAGCTTATCCAGCCCAGATCGAAGTCCGGCTCGGGCTGGGATTTGTCACCGGTTGTGGGGTCACAAGGATTCCCGGTTGCATCGCACTGCTTCGCAATGGGAGTGCTGGTGTACATCCGGACGGCGGATGTTGTGCCGGTATCCAGAGACGGTGGCATACCACACATCTGCAGATCTTCACGCCACTTCATGACAGTGGTGCTGCTATTCGGACACTTCACCTCGCGGGTTCGCTGAAGATAGTTCCGCCCCTGCATCAGCTTGCATGATTGCGTTTGTGGGACGAAGTAATAATAGGCAACGGTCGCCTCCCCATCTTCACCCACATTGCTTCCATCCGCGCCCGCACCAGCCCCTCCACCGGCGATGCCTTTCCATGGCGTCGTCATCGACACCTCGGTCTTCGGACACGCAGGATCCTGCGGCCTGGCATCTTTCATGGCCTGGAAGAGACTTTCCTCCGAGTCATATGTCTTGCCATCGTGACTGTACTTCCAGTCTGTTTTGATCAGCTTCGCGGGTTTGATCGCGTAGTCATAGACAACCTTGTTGGGCAGGACCGTCGCTCTCCGGACTTCCCAGCCGAATGCACCATACTGCTGATGCGCCGCGTAGCGGGATTCGACGTCTTTCTGTACGAGCTTTTCGGTCGCGCGCTTCTGATAGCCACTGGCAAACGCCGTCCACTCCTTCTGCACCTCCTGCGCCTGCACCGCAGTGGTACCCACGCACCCCAGCGCGGTCATCGCCAGCACTGCGTACGAAAGATCCTTCAATCGCTTCAACATCCCTGTTCTCCATCCTGAGCGGTTACCGCGCCGGGAGGAACGAAGGCGCTTGGGCAGCCATTGCCCTTTCCCGCCCTGCTTCGGATCGTCCCTGTTCCGGATTGCGGCGTGGCCGCATGGGGACGTTATCTCCGATATGGGTTACGCATTCAAGTCAGAAACTGTGGAACAGGTTGAATTTCAGAGTTTTCTGATAGTCGCCAGCCATTGATGACGGACGGCAGATACAAAAACGCCGGGCA
>NZ_QAIJ01000066.1:11758-15082 GCF_003060985.1 Stenotrophomonas sp. HMWF023 | reverse complement strand
ACGAAAAAGAAGCACAGTCTAGCCAGACACATGTGACACCACTCGCGGCGGTGCAGCAGGACCACCCACGGGTAGTGCCGGCCGCTGGCCGGCAACCATTCTGCCCTCAGGGTTCGCGGAGTTTGCCGGCCAGCGGCCGGCACTACCCCATCGTGATCAACGATGCCGTATCGGCGTCACGCTCTGTATCCGGCCGTTGTTGCTCATCATGCACAGGAAACGGCCATCGGGATAATCGATGATCAGTTCCTGGTAATCGGTTCCGACCGGTACTTGGGTCACGAGCGTGCCCTGCGCGCCTTTGCTTGCGTTGCACGCACCGAGCGCGGTATCGCCAGCTGGCGCGTTGGCTGCGGCCTTGGACATGTTGCGGAACACTGCGCGGCAACCACCGTTGACCCACACCGAATGCCGCGACAGGCCCCAGTTGCTGCCCTGCTCGCAACGGGTACGGCTGAGCTGGCGCACGATCTCCACAGTGCCGCGCGTGTCCATGTCACAGGACACCTGGCGCTGGCCGGTGGATTCGCAGGTCACTTCCCGTGGCAGTGCCGCATCGTCATCGCGATCCTGATCCCGGTGATGCCTGCCGCCTTCTGCGGCCGCAGGCGTGCCGCCGCTGCTGACCTGGCAGATGCCGTTGGCACCACCGCGCCCGGTGTAGCTGACCTGCGTCGTACTGTCGTCGCCAATGCTGATCGAAAGCGTGGTGCCGCTATTGGCATCGCGCGCCTCAAAATAGCGATCATTGAAGCGCTTGAGTGTGGCCTCGCGGCCCTGCACGTAGACCGGCCCGCCTTCGTCGGCGTGCACGTCGATGCCACCCGGGCAACTGGCGTTGAAGAACGGCACGGCGGCCATCGCCGGTGCTGCGAAGGCGCTGGCGAGCAGCGCGACGGTCAACGACAGGCGGTGGCGGCGCATGGTCGGCTTCCTGGCAGAGGTGTGTGGAGGGCCCAGTATGGAGGCTGCCGGAGTCGCTCTGTCGTGAGGAACATCAAGCCACCGATCACCGGCGGCGGACCGCCGCCAGCGGGCCAGCGCTATCATCGGGGGTATCACACGGACGTCCGGTACACACGCATGACCGCCCTGCCCTTCGACCACGCGCAGCAGCAGCTGCTGGCGCTGCAGCAACGCATCCATGCGTTCAATCTGGACTGCGCGGCCGAGCATGAACTGGACATCCAGGACCCGGCAGACCCGCTGTGGGCAGCGTTGCAGGAACGAGTGATCGTGGCGCCGTTGTACGGTGGCCTGCACGTGGAGTTCTTCGGCAACCCATGGGAGGAGCCGTTCGCGTGGACGCTGGCCTGCCTGTCCGTTCAGCGCGTGGCCGATGCGATCATGTCGCTGTCGTTCACCGGCCCGGACGAAGGGGCCAATGGCACGCGTGAGTGGGAGTTCACCGCGCTGCTGGACAGCGATGTGCGTTTCCCACGCCTTCGCTCGTTGTCGATCTCCCCGACCGAACCGGCCGACCACAACATGTCGCTGGTGCAGCGCGCGGGCACCATCATGGAAGAAGACGGCGAGATCGCCCGCTTCGTTTCCAAGGCGCCGCACCTCAGCGAACTGGTGGTGCCGAATGCACCGGACGCCGCGTTCTTCGAGGTGCCGCTGCCACACCTGCACAGCCTGCATATCGGCGGTGGCTCGGACACCCAGCGCTTCATCGACAACCTCGCCGCAGCACGCAACCTGCCTGCCTTGGGCCTGCTGGATTTCAGCGAATCGACGGAGCTGCAGTTCTCCTGGGCCGACGCGCGCGAGACTGATGCGGTCACGCCTTTCGCGGCCTATGAGCGCTTGTTCGCCAGCGACGCCTTCGATGCGCTGCACACCTTCCGGCTGCGCAACAGCGCGTTGGATGTGGTGCAGCTGCAGACGCTGCAGGCCATGCGTCCACGGCTGTCGTTCATGGTCATCCAGGCAGCAACGGGCGGCTATGTCAGCCATTTCGCCAAGGATGTGTTCCCGTGGCGGCACCTGGTGCCGGGTGATCCGGGGCAGCGTTGATCGGACACGAACAGTGCCAATTCACGCCACCTTCTTCACCTTCTTCGAAGTGGTCTTGCCTGACTTGGCCTTGGGCTTCGCCTTGACTGGCTTGCCGTTGCTGTCGACCGGCACCAGGCTCAGACGGAACCCAAGCGATCTGGCCAGCTTGCTGAGGTTGCCCATGGTTGGGTTTCCTTCTCCACGCAGCATCTTGTAGAGCGTTTCGCGGGCGATTCCCGTAGTGCGTGCAAGATCTGAGATGTTTCGTGCTCTCGCCACGATACCCAGTACGGATGCGATGAAGGCCGAGTCATCGGGAGCCTCTTCCAGCGCGGCTTCGATGAAAAAAGCGATGTCTTCTTCATCGCGCAGGTGTTCAGCAGCGTCCCAATCGTGCAGCTGTACTTTGTTGTTCATGACGATCTGCCTCATCTTCTGTCGCGTATACGCTGCGGCCACTTGGTCAAAGCAGGCTGGCGAGCTTGCGGGCCTGCTCGATGTCGCGTGACTGGCTGTCTTTGTCGCCGCCGCACAGCAGGATGTACGTAATTCCCGCACGCTCCGTGTAATAGATGCGGTATCCCGGGCCAAAGTCGATTTTCAGTTCGGCGATACCGCCGGCGAGCACACGGTGCTTGCCCGGATTACCCACCGCCAGCCGTGTAATGCGTACAGCGATGCGCTGACGGCCCTGCTTGTCACGCAGACCGTTGAGCCAACTGTTGAACTCAGTGGTTGTCTGAATTCTCGCCACATGTCCACTATAATGGACACATGCAACGATCGCAACTCATGTGGGGAACGCCACTGGACTGCTTGCACCGATCGTGGCCAGTGGATGGTGCCGCTTATCCGAATCGAACGGATGACCTACTGTTTACAAGACAGTTGCTCTACCAACTGAGCTAAAGCGGCACGGGGTGAAACGCCGACGGCAGCGCCGTGGTTTGGGAATTCTAGCGCAGTCGCGTGCATTCCAGCGACCGTTGCTGCGCGGCGCCGCTGCGCTGCTGCGCCTGGGCCGGTTCGGCCGCAGCCGCCAGCTGCCCTTCCAGCCACCATTGGCCGGCATCGCCACTGGCGACCAGCCGCGGTTGGAAGCCGGCGGCCTGCACCGCGGCCATGCGCCGTTCGGCGCCCTCGCGGTTGCGGTACTGGCCCAGCGCAATGGCGTTGGTCTCTTCGCCCTGGCTGATGATGTAGTAGTCGCTCAGCCCGGCGGCGACGATGCGCTTGACCGTGGCCTGCGCGTCATCGCGGCTGGCGGCGGCGGGCAGCAGCACGCGGTAACGGGCGCTGCCGCTGGCGGCGGGCTGCTCGCGC
>NZ_QAIJ01000066.1:0-11748 GCF_003060985.1 Stenotrophomonas sp. HMWF023 | reverse complement strand
CGGTCGGGGAACGGGCCCAGTGCCAGGCAGCGCGGCGGTGCGGCCGGGGCTGCGGGCTTCTCGGCCACCGGTTCCGGCGCTGGCTTGGCGATGGCGGCGACCGGTTCGGGCGCCTTCGCCGGTTCGGCGGGTTTGCTGGCCGATGTCGGAGTCGCCGGTGCCGGTACAGGCGCAGGCGCAGCGGCCACTGCAGTGGCCGGTGCGGCCTCACGCTCCACCAATGCTTCCGTGGGTGCCGCTGCAGAGACCTGCGCGGCCACGGCCGCATCGGTCCCGCCGGGCAGCCAGCGCAGTTCGGCCACGCCGGTCGGTTGCGGCGGCAACGGCGCGCGCGCCGGCTCATCGCGCAGCAGCCACCAGGTGGCGACACCAAGATTGAGGATCGCCAGCACGACGATCAGGGCACGGGTCAGCATGCGCCGATACTAGCCTGCGAGCTGGTGCACCGCCCAGCGGGCGAGGCCATCCAGCACCAGCGACGGGTGATAGTCGGCGCCGTCCAGCAGCGGCATCAGCGCGGGCGCGCCACCGCCATGCACCAGCAGCGACGGCATCACGCCCAGCAGCGCCTGCGCTTGACGGGCACTGCGTTCGACCAATGCAACGGCGGCACCATCGCAGCCCGACGCCAACGCATCGGCAGTGTCGTTGGCGAATTCGCTGTAGTCACCGCCGCTGGCCGGCAACTGCACGGCGCGCGCGTGCAGCGCCTCGCGCATGGTGGTCGGCGAGGCGGAAATGCGGCCGCCGTGATGCTGGCCATCGGCATCAAGCAGGTCGATGGTCAGGGCGGTGCCGACACCGACCACCAGCACCGGCCGTTGTGCCTTGGCGGCAGCCAGCAGGGCAAGGAAACGGTCGACACCGAATTTTTCCGGCTTGGCGTAGGCAATGCGTACGCCTGCACACTGGGCGCTGGTGCGCACCACATGCACGTGCTCGAAGCGGCGCTGCAGCTGATCCAGCATGGCGCTGGTCAGCGACGGCGCGGCGACGCTGGCGACAAACGCGGTCTCACCACTGGGCAGGCTGTGCGGCGGTTGCCCGGCCATGCCCTCGGCGCCATGCGCCCAGGCCTGTACGTCGCCGGCGCGGTCGCCATGCAAGGGGGCAAACTTGAAACGCGAATTGCCCAGGTCGAACAACCAGTCGCTCATGCTTTTCTCACACTGACTTCGCCGGCATGCAGCAGGCGCTCGCGGCCATCGATGTCAACGCGCAGCGCGCCATCGTCGGCCAGGCCGAGCGCGGTACCGTGCTGCCACTGGCCATCCAGCTGCACGCGCACTTCGCGACCGGCCAGCATGTCGAACGCTGCATAGCGCGGCAGGAACGGCGCCAGCCCTTCGCGATCGAATTCTTCCAGCGCCGGCAGCAGGCGTGCCAGCACCGCGGCCACCACCGTGTTGCGATCCACCGATGCACCGGCCAGCGTGTCCAGGTCCACCCAAGGCTGGGTGATCTGTTCGGCGAAGGCCGGCGGCATGTGTACGTTGATGCCGATACCGATCACTGCGCGCGCCGGGCCAGCGTATTCGCCACCGCCCTCGGCCAGCAGGCCGACCAGCTTGCGGCCATCCACCAGCACATCGTTCGGCCATTTCAGCTGCGCCTGCGCGTAGCCCAGGTCGTGCAGCGCTTCGGCCACGGCGACGCCGGCGACCAGGCTCAGGCCGGCCAGTCGGCCCAGGCCACCCTCGAACAGACGCAGCACCGACAGGTACACATGCGCGGCCAACGGCGAGGCCCAGGTGCGGCCACGACGGCCACGGCCACCGGTCTGGCGCTCGGCCAGCAGGACGCTGACACCGCGCTGGGGCGCGCTGCACCGCAGCAATTCGGCGTTGGTGGAGTCCACCGTCCAGGCCACCTGCAGGTCGTGCAGCAGCGCGGCGGCGTCCTTGGGCAGACCGGCGCGGATGGTCTTGGCCTCCAGCAGGTCGACCGGCCGGGTCAGCCCGTAGCCCTCGCCTGCGCGTCCCTCAACCTCGACACCGGCAGCCCTAAGCCCTTGAATACGCTTCCAAATGGCGGCCCGGGTCTGGCCCAGCTCACGGGCCAGGGCGTCGCCGGACAGGCGACCGGCAGCGAGTTTGGCCAGCAATTGGCGATCGTCCACGGCGGCTTCCACAAGGTCAGAACGGAATTATGCGGGAAAGCCGCCAGCGACGCCCGCCAGGCCCGGTTCCGGCGGGCTTCCAATCTGGCACCGGGTTCGGGCTAGAATCGAGAGCTCACCCTCCCTTAACGTGGATGTCGTCAATGCGCCGTTATGCCCATTGCCTGATCCTGCTGACGATGCCCTTCGCGGCGTCTGCCACAGCAGCGCTTGATGACAGCCGTGGCGCCTGCGTCTACTCGGCGAGCGATGCGGCCTCGCAGCGCACACCGACCACGGCGCCTGCCGCAGCTGCCGCCAAGCCGGCACCGGTACGCCCGGCTGCCACGACCAGCGGCGGTGGCGGTGACGACGATGTACTGCAGCGCATCCGCGCGCCGAAGTGGCACAGCTACCTGCCGGGCATGTTCCGCTGATCAAGACGTTGCTGCAGTGGCTGCGGCCCGCGCCGCGGCCGATCGAAGACGCACACTGGAACGATGCCTGCCACCGCGCAGCGTGGTTGCACGGCCTGGACGACGAACGGCGTACACGCCTGCGCGCATTGACCACGCGCTTCCTGCATGAGAAGACCATCTCCCCGATCGGCGAACTGCAACTGCAGCCGGCCGATGGCGTGCTACTGGCCGCACTGTGCTGCCTGCCGCTGCTGGAGTTCGGCGAGGTCGGACTGGAAGGCTGGTCGCAGCTGATTGTCTACCCCGATGCATTCCGCGTGCATCGCAGCCACATGGATGCCGCCGGCGTACTGCACGAGTGGGATGACGAGTTGATCGGCGAGTCGTGGGACAGCGGTCCGTTGATTCTGTCGTGGGCCGACGTGCAGGCCGACTTGGCGGCACCGCATGAGGGCTACTGCGTGGCCGTGCATGAGATGGTGCACAAGCTGGATGGGCTGGACGGTGCGATGGACGGCACGCCGCCGTTGCCGCGTGCATGGCAACGCGAATGGGCCGCGACTTTCCAGAAGTCCTACGATGCGTTCTGCGCGCAGGTGGATGCGGGCGTTGAAACGCTGATCGATCCGTACGCAGCGGAAGCACCGGAAGAGTTCTTCGCGGTGGCCAGCGAGTACCACTTCTCTGCGCCGGATCTGCTGGCCGAAGCATTGCCGGAAGTGGCTGCGCATCTCAAGCGGTTCTACGGCGAGCCGCCGGTGATCGAAATACGGTAGTGCCGGCCGCTGGCCGGCAACCTGGCGATGCCACGGAAGATCATGAGGTTGCCGGCCAGCGGCCCGCACTACTGTTTGAATGCGTCGGCCAGCGGCCGGCACTACCGATTGCGGAGGCTTACGGCCCTGGCGGCAGCTGCACTTCGAAGCGGGCGCCACCCAGTTCACTGGAACGGGACACCTGCAGCTCGCCGCGGTAGTCCTTGATCAGGTCCTGCACGATCGACAGACCGATGCCGTGACCCTGCACGCGCTCGTCGCCGCGCACGCCACGCTGCAGCACCTTGCCGATGTCTTCCGGGGCGATGCCTGGGCCATCGTCATCCACTGCCAGCAGCAGGCCCGCGCGACGCGCGTTCGGCGCCGGCAGCGGCTGCGCGGTCAGCAGCACACGGCGCTTGGCCCACTTGAAGGCGTTCTCCAACAGGTTGCCCAGCAGTTCCTGCAGGTCACCCGGTTCGCCGTGGAAGCGCGCGGCCGGGTCGATGTCGAATTCGCACAGCACGCCCTTCGACGCATAGACCTTCTCCAGGCCGCGCACGATTTCCTCGGCGTTGGATTCGATCGGCAGCGGTGCCGAGAACAGCTTGTGGCCCGACGAAGCCGCACGTGCCAGCTGGTAGGACACCAGGTTGTTCATGCGCTGCAGCTGCACGTCCAGTTCTTCGCGCAGCGCGCCATCACCGGCACCGCTGTCCATCTGCGTGCGCAGCACCGCGATCGGCGTCTTCAGGCTGTGCGCCAGGTCAGCCAGGGTATTGCGCTGGCGCTCGAGGTTCTCACGCTCGCCCTCGATGAAGGCATTGATGCTGTCGGTCAACGGCTCCAGCTCGCGCGGGTGGCGCTCGCTCATGCGCTCGGTCTCGCCGCGCTGGACCTTGGTCAGCTCGGTGATCACCCGCCGCAACGGACGCAGGCTCCACTGCAGGATGACCGTCTGCAGCAGCAGCAGGATCAGGCCGATGCCGCCCAGGTAGAACCAGACCCGGCTGCGGAACACGCGCAGCTGCGCACCCAGCGCGCGCGAGTCTTCCATCACGTAGATGGTGTACGGGAATTCGGTCGCCGGGTCGGCGTCGGCATCCCACACCAGGCCCAGGCCATAGCGGTACACCGAGCCCTGGCTGCCGTCGATCTGGATCATCGGCAGCGGGCCTTCGAACACTTCCTGGCGCGGGGCCAGCAGGCCGCCGCCGACGGTGGGCAGCATCGGGCCTTCGGCGGACATTGAATTGCCCTTGCCGTCGGGCATCACCACCTGCAGGTACAGGCCGCTGCCGGGCACGTCGAAACGCGGATCCGGCGGCTGCTCGCGGATGTACAGCGAGCGGTCGCGGGTGAAGTCGATGCCGGCCGCGTATGAGGTGGCGTAGTTCTTCAGGCGCTCACGCAGGTTCGCCTTCGCCGTATCGGCGAAGGCGGCATCGAGCGCGTAACCGGCCAGGGCCAGGAACGCGACCAGACCCACGGACGCGGCGAACATCTGGCGCGCCTGCAGAGAGCGCGGCCGCCAGCGTCGGAAGAACCACAGACGGCCGGACATCGTTTATCGCCTGCTGAAGGCCTCAGCCCTCGTTGCGCGGAATCGCGAAACGGTAGCCACGACCGCGCACGGTCTCGATCGGCTTCAGTTCGCCATCCGGGTCCAGCTTCTTGCGCAGGCGGCCGATGAACACTTCCAGCACGTTCGAGTCACGATCGAAGTCCTGCTGGTAGATGTGCTCGGTGAGGTCGGCCTTGGAGACCAGTTCACCGGCATGCATCATCAGGTACTCCAGCACCTTGTACTCGTAGCTGGTGAGGTCGACATTGCTGCCGGCCACGCTGACGGTCTGCGCTGCCAGATCCAGTGCGACCGGGCCGCATTCCAGGGTCGGCTTGCTCCAGCCTGCGGCGCGGCGCAGCAGCGCGTTGACGCGGGCCAGCAGCTCTTCCACATGGAACGGCTTGACCAGGTAATCGTCGGCGCCCTGCTTGAGGCCCTCGACCTTGTCCTGCCAGCTCGAACGCGCGGTCAGGATCAGCACCGGGAACTTCTTGCCTTCATCGCGCAGGGCCTTGATCAGCTCCATGCCCGACATCTTGGGCAGGCCAAGGTCGATGATGCCGACGTCGAACGGGACTTCGCGGCCCATGTACAGGCCTTCTTCGCCGTCCTGCGCTGCATCGACGGCAAAACCTTCGCGCTTGAGCCGGGCTGCCAGGGTCTCACGCAGCGGGGCTTCGTCTTCGACCAGAAGGATACGCATGAACTCTCCCTAGTGTGCTGGGTGCGGCCCGGAGGCCTGTGGGTACGGGTTGATAGCGACAACTATCCCTGTTCAGGGGTTATCGCCGCGTAGTGATGACATATCCGACCGCGGCGTGCGCGGTTGTGAACGTGCCGGGGCGGGGTCGTCCATGTAGCGGACCCGACCGCGGTCGTCCATGTATTTGACCCGGTTGATGTCACGACCATCGAACGGCACCCGCTCGGCGCCCAGGATATGGCCGCCGGTGGTGCGCTGCACGCGGCGCACGGCATCGGACAGCGAACGCTCGTTGTTGGCCGCACGGCCACCGCGCTCCATCATTTCAGCCCGCCCCTGCTCCCGCTGCGGGTCCTGCGCCAGCACCGAAGACAGCGGGGCAGCCGCCAGGACCACGCAGGTGGCCAGGGCAATACAGCGGTGGAAGGGAGCGGAAGACATCGATGCGATCCTAGCCGAGCACGGCGATTTGTTCAAAAGTCGTAAATCCGGGCACCGGAATGGAACCCGGCGTTTTACAAATCTTTTGCAAATTCTTGGTTTCGGGCGGTGAATCCGGTCTGAACTTTTCGGGAGGCTCCGTCGTGTCGTTCAGCTAAGTGAACATTCGGAACGAATCCGCTCCGCTTGTCAAGTCAGGAATGTGACGATGGTCACGCTGCAGCGCGATCGGCGCCACGATCGGTCACTTCCAGCGCCTGCTCGATCAGGGCCCAGCCGGCGCCCGGGCGATGTGCGCCCTCGCTCAGCACCTGGCGGAATGCGCGGCCACCGGGCAGGCCGTGGAACAGGCCGAGGATGTGGCGGGTGATGTGCTTCAGGGCCAGGCCCTCGCCCAGGCGGACTTCGATGTACGGGCGCAGGGCGCGCAGCAGTTCGCCGCGCGGTCGCAGCGGCGCGCCGGTGTGCAGGGCCTCCAGCTGATGCAGCAGGTAGGGGTCGTGGTAGGCCGCGCGGCCGAGCATCACGCCATCGACGTGCGCGGCCTGCGCCTGCACCGCCTCGATGCTGGCCAGGCCGCCATTGAGCACCACCGGCAGCGCCGGGCGCTCCTGCTTCAGCCGATAGGCCCAGTCGTACTTCAGCGGCGGAACCTCGCGGTTCTCCTTCGGCGACAGGCCCTTCAACCAGGCATTGCGGGCGTGCACCACCACCATCGCGGCACCGGCATCGACCTGGCGGTCGACGAAGCTGGCGAATACGTCGTAGTTGTCGTCCTCGTCCACGCCCAGGCGGCACTTCACCGTCACCGGGATGTCCACCGCCTCGACCATGGCCGCTACGCACTCGGCCACCAGCACCGGCTCGCGCATCAGGCAGGCACCGAAACGGCCGGCCTGCACGCGGTCGGACGGGCAGCCGCAGTTGAGGTTGACCTCGTCATAGCCCCACTCGGCGGCGATGCGCGCGGCATGTGCGAGCAGGGCCGGATCACTGCCACCGAGCTGCAGTGCCAGCGGCTGTTCGCTGGCATCGAAACCGAGCAGGCGCTGGCGATCACCGTGGATCACCGCGTTGGCGTGCACCATTTCGGTGTACAGCCGCGCACCCGGCGCCAGCAGGCGGTGGAACACCCGGCAGTGGCGGTCGGTCCAGTCCATCATCGGGGCAACGGACAGGCGCAGGGAATCAGCGTAACGGGCGGTGGCGGACGTCATCGGGCGGTTGATCGTGGAGACTGGCATTGCCAGTGAGATCAATAGTTTACACCGCCGGGCTGAACGGCGACGGCGGGGCCCGGAGTACTGCCCGGAGCCGCGTACGACCGGCCCCGGGCACCCACCGCGGCGACCTTACTGCGCGCGCCCCTTCACCTGCTCCTGCTGCTGTTCCTGCACGCGCTGGTTGAACTGGATATCCAAGTCCTCGGTCTGGCGGGTGCTGGCCTCGACCGACTGCGACACGGCCTGACGGCTGTCGACGAAGGTGCGCTGCGCGGCCGGGTCACCGACGTTGCCCTGCACGGCGAACAGACCACTGCCATCCGGGCGCGCGACCACGTGGTCGATCTGGCGCATGCCGGCGACCTTGCTCTCGTAGGCCAGCTGGCCGGCGGCGCGTTCGGTTTCCTGCGCGTTGGCGAACAGCGGGCAAAGCCCGGCCTGCACGCGCTGCTGTTGCAGCACCTGCAGTTTCTCCAGCGCCTGGTTGAAGCGCGGATTTTCGGCATGCGAAGGGTCACGCATGCTGGGGGCTGCCGGTGTGTCCGGTTCCGCCTTCGCCGGCGCAGCAGGCTGACCTGCGGCCTTCACTGCGGCCGGGTCATCCAATCGGCCCAGGGTCTGGCGGCCGGCCTTGCCATCCTGCTCCAGGCCGTTGTTGGCCTGGAACTGCTTGACCGCCGCAAAGGTGTCCTTGCCGTAGATGCCATCGGTCGCCAGCGGCTTGCCGTCGGCGCCCACGTGGCCCAGTGCTGCCAGCTTGCCCTGCAGCGCTTTGACCTCGTCACCGCGTTCGCCCTTCACCAGCATGCCATCGGCCATCGGCGCCTGCTGCGTGGCACGCGCGGCCTGCGCGGCTTCGGGCCCCTGCGCGTGCACCTTGCCACCGAGGGTGATGCGGTCGTTGAGCATGTCGCCGAGGTAGCGCCGGAACTGCGCCGGCTCCACTTCGATATGCGCGTGCACCGCGCCGGGCGATCCCACATCGGACTGGCGCACCAGCGGCGCGCCGTACTCGACGAAATCGCCGGTCTTGTACGGGATGGAGCCGACGGCGCCGTGCAACACCTGGCCCACCAGCTCACGGCGGGCATCGCCGACCGGATGGCTGTAGATGCTGATGGAATTGGTGCCGTCGTTGTTGAGCTTGACGTAGCCGGCCACTGGACTGGGAATCATCAGGCTGCGCCCGCCGGCACGGTCGGTCAGGATCAGGTCCTTCTGCACCAGCGGAATGCCGTTGATGTCCTCGCGCTTGCGCACGGCCTCCAGTTCGCCGTCGACCATGTCCGCGGTGCGGTCAACCTTGCTGGCATCGCCGGCGCGCACGGCGGCGGCATTGGTTTTGGGATGGTGGATCTTCAGCTCGCGGAACGCGTCCTCGCCGCTGATGCCATGGCGAAGGACGCGGTTGCTGCTGCCGTTGCCGAAGGGTTCCACCACGGAAATGCGCCCGCCACCGGGCGCTGCGGCGCCGGCAGGACCGGCGGGGCCGGTGTGCTGCTGCGCTGCGGATGGCGCAGCCCTCGTCGGGGCTGCCGGCGCGGTCGGCGCGGTCGGGGCAGCAGGCGAGGGCGCAGCAGGGCGATGCTGTGCGGCCTCGGCATCGATCGCGCGGCGCGTCTGTGCGTCGGCCATTCCTGTGGCCGGCAGATGGTGCTGCTGCTGGAACACATTGATGGCGTGCTGGCTGCCAGCCCCCAGGTAGCCATCTGCGGTGATCGCTTTGCCATGCGCATCGGTCAGGCCCAGCGCGGCCATGTCACTTTGCAGCGCGCGCGCCTCGCGGTCGATCGCACCCAGCGTCGCAGGCCCCACCTTGCCATCGACCGGATTCAGACGGTGGTCGCGCTGGAAGGCTTCGACGGCCTGCCGGGTGCCGGCATCGAACTGGCGATCAGGGTGGATCGCCTGAGCACCTGCACCGCCGTAACCCAAGGCATGCAGGTTGTGCTCCAGCTTCTCCACCGCGCGGCCGGTAGAGCCCTCTTTCAGCACCTGCGGGCCAGCGCCACCGTGCTTGTGCGAGCGCGCCTGTTCCAGCGCTACGCGGATATCGGGATCGTTGCCTTCGTTGGCCGGCGCGAAGTCGCGGCGACCCACTTTCAGATGCGCGCGATCCATCTCCGCCGAGTGGCGGGGATAGGCATCTTCATAACCAGCGGCGACGTCAGCGGCCGCCAGGCCGGCATAGTATTTCTTGTCCTGGCGGATCTCGGCCGCCTTGTCGCGCAGGTCCTGGTAGTCGCCGCCCCGCTTCAGTACGGCTTCCAGCTGCGGCAGTGTCCCCGGCAACTGGTTGGCGGACTTGGCGATCAGCGCGATCGCTTCGAAGCGCTTGTCTTCTGCAATGCCACTACCGTGCGTGTCCAGCATGGTCATGGCGATGCGGGTGGCGTTGCGCACCTGCGGGTAGTCCACGTGGGTGTGGATCCACTGCTTGCCTTCGGGCGACCCGGCCCAAGCGTTGATGCTGTCGCGGGTCGGGACATCGATGAAGCGGATCGAGGAGCGCTTGCCCTCGCCGTCGCCGTGGCTGAGCAGGTCCGCACGCAGGTCGGCACGGTCGTTGGTGAAGGGCAGCCGATGTGCCTTGGCATAGGCGCTGGCCTGGTCGATGACTGCATCCACGTACGTCGTCTCGCCGGCCTTCAGCGTGCGCTCTGCGGTAGCGCCCAGTGGCCAGGTGCCACGCTGGCCGAAGTCGACCTGGATGGTCCCCAGCGAATAGCCACTGTTGGCGGCCACCGCGCTGACCGTGCCCCACTTCGGCTCTTCCAGTCCCTTGGTGATGCCGGCGATGCTGAGGTGGTACGACGATCCGCCACCTTCGGTGCCGCGTCCGACGGCGAAAAACACCGCGCCGGCGGTCGCGTCCAGGTTACGGGTATCGATGTTGTTTGGCATGGCTCACTTCCTGGTCCGTGGAGGGATGACCGTGTTGCGGATTACGGACCGATCAGGCGCAGGTAGGTTTCCAGCTGATCGGCGCGCGCGCGCAGGCGCTCGGTGTCATTCAATTTCTGTTGCAGGTTGCCCGGCTGCGAATCGTCGTACAGCACGGTTTCCAGTTCGCCATCGCGCTGGCGCGACTGCAGCCACGCCCGTTGCGCGGCCAGCAGGTGGGTCTTGGCCGTGGCGTGGAGGCGTCCCTGCAACTGCTGGTACGCCTGGTTCAACCGGCGGTCCTGCCGGTCCGATTCGCTGGACAGGCAGGCGGCTTCTTCGATGGTGCCCTGCGCGCGGCCTGAGCACGCCTGGTAGGCCGCGCTCAGCGCGGACGCGGCATGCACCTGGCCAGTGCACAGCACTGCAATCACCGCCACCACAATGCCCAAGGTCCCGCTCGCCATGGCCTGCTTCCTACCGGTCAATGTTTCGATGCGTTGCACACGCCGGAGGCCCCGTCAGGGGGTCAGCATGCGCTTCTGCAGTTCCACTGCGCGGTTGGCGTAGCGGTTGATGCGGCACGACTGCGCGTCCAGCGCCTGACCCACGCTCTCCGTGGCCGCACTGCAGCGCTTGTCGGTGTCCTCAGCCCAGTTGGCCTGCTCGTCCATCCAGCGGTCCTTGGCCGGGCCGTCAGGGCTGTCCATCAGCCGCGCAACCTGTGCTTCCAGCAGCGCTTTGTGGTGGGCGAGCTCGGTCGTGTCGCAGACTTCCAGCTGGTCGTCCATGCCCCGGGCATCCTGCACGCAACGGGTGTATTCGGGCCGCAGCGTTGCCTGGGTATAGGAGGTATCGGGCGGCGCACTCTGCGCCAGCAATGCGTCAGCGCGGTTGGCCACGCGGAACAGGCGGCACTCCTGTGCCTTCTGCAGGTCATCCACAGCGGCATTGGCCGGAGCGGCGCAATGACGGTCGGTATCGCTGCGCCAGGTCGCCTGGGTGGCCAGGAATGCATTCTTCGCAGCAGCATCGAGCCCGGTCACGGCTTTGCTGGCACCCTCCTGCAGGCGCCCTTCCTGATAGGCCAGTTCGTCCTTGCCGCAGGCCTGCAGCTTGCCCGCATCCTCCACGCCATCCACGCACCAGCCATAAGCCGGGCGCAGGCGACCGTCCGTGTAGGACGCATCGGGGTACCCGGAGGAATCACCGGACGCTGGGTTGGGGGTCGCTGCCGGCGCGGCCGCGGCGAGCGGTGCCGGGGTGGGCGCCGCTTCGGCCGATGCAGGGGAAGAAGGTGCCTGGCACGCGGTAAGCGCCAGGCACAGGGCCAGCACCTTCCAGTACCGACGGCCGGAGGCGATCTGTTCATTGCCCCGACGGGCATCCATTGCCTGCATTGCCTGTATCTCCCTTGCGTGTCGCCAGCGGTCGCCGGCAGGGAGGGGCCGTCCATCGGCCCCATCACGGTGGCAATCCTACGACAGCGGCGGTTTCAGATGGCTGACTGGATTCAGCTTGCGCGCACGGCATCGCAGAAATCCGGCTTGCCAGACCGATGCCTGGATCCCCGGCACCGGTTTGGACCGGGCGCGCGGTCAATGTGCGCCGCCGCGCCCTCCCACCCGTTCGATCAGCGTCTGGCTGGCGGTGTTGAGG
>NZ_QAIJ01000065.1:0-2047 GCF_003060985.1 Stenotrophomonas sp. HMWF023 | reverse complement strand
GTGCAGCAAGGCCTCGCCGCCATCCAGCGGCTCGATCGAGCGCAGCTGGTCACGGTTGACCAGCCAGCTGCGGTGGCTGCGCAGGAACAGGACCGGGTCCAGCCGCGCTTCCAGCACCGCCATGGTGATCCGCAGCGGGTAGTCATGGCCGCGCACCCGCAGGTTCACGTAGTTGCCGGCGGCCTGGGCGTACTCGACATCGGCCGTGGCCACCAGGAACTCCTTGCCCAGCTTGCGCACCAGGAAATGGTCGGGACGATCGACCGACTCGACCGGCGGACCCTCATCGGGGGCGGCCAGCAGGGTTGCTTCACCTTGACGGCGACGGCCGAACCAGGCCACGGCATGTACCGCCGAGACCAGCAGCGCGTAGGTCTGGATGTCCTTGAAGAACTCATAGAACCATTGCGCCGGCCAGTCACCGAAGGTGTAGTGGCTGCCAAACAAGGCGTGTGCGCCCTTGCGCAGCAGCACCATCGCACTTACGTGCAGCAGCCACCACGCGACCGCACCCAGCAGGTACGGCACCAGTCGCTGCCGCCAGGTATCGGCATGCAGCGGCCAGCGTGAAGCGGCACGGATCAGTAGCGCCAACAGCAGCAGCGACACCAGCGCACTACTGAATTCATCGATCGTCACCGCCATCCACTGCGGTGGCACTCCATCACGCGCCGCCATCATCACCTTGGCCAGCACATTGGCCGCCGCAGTACCCAGGAACAACACGGCCCAGAACACGGCCGCCTGTCGTCCCCGCCTGCTGCTGCCCATCGGTTCACCACGCACTTGCGGGTCCTGCTGGTTGTGCTCATCCATCGCTGGATTATCACCAACCACAGCCCCGGTGACGTACGCCATTCGTCCCCCAACCCCGCCATTGGACCCTGCGGGGCATCCAGCTACCCCCTCCTGATGGTGACACCCCGGAAGACCTTCCACTCTGCGACAACGCCAACACGGATACAGCCATGACTCGCCGCCACGACCTCGACACCCTGCGCATCGGTGCCTTCGGGCTGTTGATCCTCTATCACGTGGCCATGGCTTACGTGGCCGGATGGGACTTCCACCTCAAGAGCGCTCACACGGCCGGGTGGCTGCAGTGGCCGATGATCGCGCTGAATCGCTGGCGCATGCCCCTGCTGTTCGCCATCTCCGGCATCGCACTGGGCCTGTGCCTGCCCGCGCACGGCCGGTGGCGATTCGCGTTGCGGCGCGGCTGGCGCCTGTTGTTGCCGCTGCTGTTCGGCATCGTCGCGGTCGTCTCGCTGCAGGCCTACTGCGAGGCGGTGGACAAGGGCGACGTCACGCCGGGGCTCGGCGCCTTCCTGTGGCGCTACTGGCAATTCCGGCCGTGGCCGGGCGCCAGCTTCAGCGGCGCAGCCTATGGCTTCACCTGGAACCACCTGTGGTACCTGGCCTATCTGATCCCCTACACGCTGCTGACGATCCTGTTGGCCAGCATGTTGCGGCCGCTGCGCCACCGCCTGCCGGGTCTGCATCTTCGCGACCGTTGGATCGTCACGCTGGGCCTGCTGCTGCCGGTGCTGTGGCTGGCGTGGGCACTGCTGGCCATCCTGCCCGCGCACCCGCCAACCCATGCACTGGTCGATGACCTGTATGTCCACGCCGAATCGCTGCCCCTGTTCCTCGGCGGCTTCATCGCTGCGCGCTGGCAGCGTGGATGGGATCTGCTGGTGCGTGGCCGGCGGTTGACCCTGGTATTGGCCTTGATCGGGCTGACTGTCGAACTGGGCATCCGCGCACTGGCCCGGATGCCCGATGTTGGCGACCTGCCGGGATGGGTACTGTCGCTGCCATGGGCGCAGACCGAGCGCGTCGGCCGCGCGATGTACACCTGGAGCGCCCTGCTGGCGATCTTCGGCTGGGCGCAGGTGCTGCTTGCCCGGCCATGGCGTGGCCTGGGCTACTGCCGCGAGGCGGTCTTCAGCTGGTACATCCTGCACCAGACCGTGCTGATCGTACTGCTGTACTGGCTGCGGCCGTTGCAGCTCGGCGCATGTCTGGAGCCGGTGCTGGTGATCAT
>NZ_QAIJ01000316.1:0-3889 GCF_003060985.1 Stenotrophomonas sp. HMWF023 | reverse complement strand
GTGATGCGCCTGTCGTCTTCACACCGCCGCTACCGTCTATCAGGTGCAGGGCGTGCGTTATGCAGGCCCCCTTCGTACTCGCCGCGGCCGACGCGGCCCATCAGGTTGCCGAGGTCCCCGATGTCGCACCCGCATTCGCCCGCTGCCCGTTTCTCCGCGTCCCTGTGGCGCAGCCACCCGATGGCCTGGGCCGTGGCCGTGGCGCTGGGCACCGTGGTCGCTCCTGCCAGCCAGGCGCAGCAGGCGTTCAGCCCCAGCTGGTTCGCCGACCGCGGCGCCGCCCAGGGCGCGGCAGCGCAGAGTGGCCGCATGCCCAATGGCGTGCCGATCCAGTTCCAGCTGCCTGCACAGCAGCAGGATGCGGCGCGACAGAAACTGCAGCAGTCGATCGACAACCTCGGCACGGCCGCGCAGGCCATCGCATTGCAGCAACGCATGCAGGAGCAGGCCAGGCAGGCGCGACGCGAGGCGGGCTTCTTGGTGGCCGATGGGCTGGGCAAGGATGGCCTGAAGGTGGACGGGAATCCGCTGACCCGTGGCTGGATCAATGCCCGCGAAGCGATCCAGTCGCAGGGCGCCGACGGACGGGTGCAGGTCAGCATCGAGCAGACCGCTGACCAGGCGATCCTGAACTGGGAAACCTTCAACATCGGTGGCAACACCACCCTCAATTTCCTGCAGAACCCCGACTGGGCGGTGCTGAACCGGGTCAACAACCCCAACGCGCGGCCCAGCCAGATCCTGGGCCAACTGAAGGCCAACGGCACGGTGTTCGTTGCCAACCGCAACGGCGTGGTGTTCGGCAACAACAGCCAGGTCAACGTCCGCAACCTGGTTGCTGCTGCGGCACGGATCAGTGACGCGCAGTTCCGTGACAACGGCCTGTACAGCGCCGACGCGAACACTTCGGCGCTCACCGATGCCGTGGGCAAGGTCATGGTTGAACGTGGCGCGCGCATCACCACGCATGAACCCACCAGTGCAACGCGTGGCGGTGGCTACGTGCTGCTGGCCGGCCACAGCGTGGAGAACGCGGGCCAGATCGAGACGCGCAAGGGCCAGACCCAGTTGGCGGCCGGCGACAGCTTCGTGATCCGCCGCGGTGTGGGTACGGCACAGAACACGGCTTCGACCACCCGGGGCAATGAGATCGCTCCGCGCTTCGTAGCCGACAGCACGGCCGGCAGCGTGCGCAACAGCGGCCTGATCCAGGCGCGCGAGGGTGACATCACCTTGGCCGGTCGGGCTGTCGAACAGGCTGGAGTGGCGGTGGCCACCACGACGTTGAACCAGCGCGGCACTGTGCATCTGCTGAGTTCATCCTCCGACAGCAAGGGCAGCGTGACCCTGGCCACGGGTTCAACGACGGCGGTGCTGATCGAAGATGATGGCAAGACCACTGCGCTCGACAGCCAGCGCGATGCGCTCATCAAGGAATCCGGCGAGCAGGACAAGCTGCGCGGGGCCAGCAACAGCGGCACCTTCGACAATCTCTCGCGCCTGCAGGATCGCCGCGAGCAATCGCGCATCGAGATCGTTTCCGGCGGCGATGTGAACTTCCAGGCCGGCTCGCTGGCGGTGGCGACCGGTGGTCAGGTGATTTCCGATGCGGGCCGCCGCAGCTATCTGGACGATGGCGCCCGCGTGGACGTGGCCGGTGCGGTCGGCGTGCAGGTGGCGATGGAGAGCAACAACGTCAAGGTGAAGGTGCAGGGCAACGAACTGCGCGATTCGCCTGACAACCGTGACAGCGGCAAGCTGATCAGCAGCGAGGTGTGGATCGACCGTCGCCAGTTGATCGAGGTGGCCGCAGGCACCGGTGGCTATGAAGGCACCCGCTGGTATGCCGGTGGCGGCTTGCTGGAAGTGAGTGGTTACCTGGACAACCAGGGGCATTCGATAGGCGAATGGGCTGCACAGGGCGGCACCGTCCAGCTGGCAGGCAAGGAGGTTGTCAGCCACGCTGGTTCGCGCATCAATCTGGCGGGTGGCAGCCTGGATGTGCAGTCTGGCGTGGTCCAGCAGAGCTGGCTGCGTGGCCGCGACGGCCAGCTGTACCGTCTTGATGATGCCCCGGCAGAGATGCTGTACGACGGTCTGTACCGGGGCTTTGAAGTGAAGCAGGAACGCTGGGGCGTCACCGAGTCGTTCCGCAATCCGCTGGTGGCACCCGGGCAACGCTATGACAATGGCTATACCGTAGGGCGCGATGCGGGTCGGTTGCTGATCTCGGCACCCACCGCAGTTCTGCAAGGGCAGGTGGAGACGGGTGCATTCCAGGGGCTGCAACAGACACGCCGCCCCGACCAGGGCCAGGATGGATACGCGCAGGCGCAGACAGCTGCAGCCCGCAACGCTCAGCTCTGGCTGGGCCGCTACGACAACACCGGCCGCAATGCGGTGTATGACTCCCACGTATGGATCGGAAAGAACCCGGCCGATTCGCGGCAGGTATCGCTACAGGTGCCGCTGGAGGAGTCGCAGCGCAACACGGTGTCGCTGGACAGCGATGTCCTGAGCGCGCAGCGCTGGGGCCGCGTCGACATTGCCACGGCGGGGCAGGTTGAACTGGATGGCACGCTCAGGCTGCAGGAGGGTGGGCAGCTTGCTCTCACCGGTAGCCGGATCAGCTTCGGCGGCACCGTGCAGATCGCGGGTGGCCAGGTGGAGGCCGGAAACCTGCTTCCGGTGCTCGGTCAACCCACCGCGTTGCTGTCCGCCGGGCGTGGCGCGGTCGATGTTGCCTCTGGTGCAGGGTTTGATCTTGCTGGTGGTTGGAGCAATCCCTTTGCCGTGTCGGATGGGGGCGCCACGCAGGCGTGGATTGACGGTGGACAGCTGCGCATCAATGTCAGCCATGACATCACCGTGGGTGTGGGCGCACGTGTTTCGGTGGATGCGGGTGGCAGCATCGATGCAAAGGGCAAGGGGCGGGTAGGCAAGGGCGGCAGCGTCAGCCTGTTGGCGGCCAGCACCGATGTCGCCACCGATGGCAGTGGCCGGCTGCGTATCAGCGATGGCGTCCGCTTCAGTGCGCTCGGCAGCGGCAGCGGCGCCTTCAACCTTGCGACAGGGGGCAGGGTCGCCATTGGCGGTGCGGCGTCGGCGTCGGAAGCGCTGCGGTTGCAGGCGCCGCTGTTCAGCAGCGGCTTTTCCCGCTACGACATCGGTGGCCACAACGGGCTGACCGTTGAAGACGGCGTGCAGTTGAATGTGGAACAACCGGTCCTGCGCCTGGCCGAGGGTGCGCAGAGTGCCTCGAGCCGTGAGCAGGGTCTGCAGGCATGGTCACCCTTGTTGTACATGGTGGATCCTGCCAGCGGTCGCGTCAGCCAGCGCGCGGGTGCGAGCCTGACGCTGCGCGCCGGGCATCTGCTGTCGACCGGTGACCTGCGCATCGGCAGCAATGCCGTGCTCAACGTCGACCCAGGGCAGTCGATGGAATTGTTCAGTTCCGGCGACATCAATGTGGCGGGCACGCTGAAGGCGGCGGGCGGTCGCATCCGTCTGGATGAAGCCTTCGATCCATCGACGGTGCGCGCCGACGGACGCCGCGAACGCCGCTGGACGATCGCCGACGGGGCGCTGCTGGATGTGAGTGGCGATGCAGTTTCCTCCGCCGATGCGCGCGGGCAGCTGCGTGGGCAGGTACGCAAGGGCGGGACGATCGAGATCGGCGGTGCACTGGACTGGGAGGACCAGGACAACCTGCGCCACCTGCCGCCCGATACCTTGGTGGTCGTCGAGCGTGGCGCGCGGCTGGGTGCTTCCGGCGCCTCGGCGTTGCTTGATATCGACGGCAGCGGGCGCACGCAGGTGGACAGCGACGGCGGCAGCATCGTGCTGCGCGCGGCCAATGCGCTGTATCTGCAGGGTGTGCTTGACGCAT
>NZ_QAIJ01000064.1:0-10298 GCF_003060985.1 Stenotrophomonas sp. HMWF023 | reverse complement strand
CGCAGAGTTCTCTGCAGATAGGGCGGGCGTTGCACTAGATGACATCGATCTCAGCGAGATTCAGGATGGCCTGAAGAAGCTTGGAAGGGAATTGGCAAGACTGCCGCGGGTTACTAGCAAGTTCCTTGTGGTCCTACTCGAGCGACGCAACCGCAAGCGATCCAGCCGATTTGATGGCGCATGGTCGCACACACTTCACCACACGGTTGTGAGTGAGTACCGTGGCGGCGACGCCAGGGAGGAGATTGAAATTCTGGAGCACGCCGAACTCGTCGCAGTGAACGGCGACGATCCAGCAGCATGTGGCCCGACAGAGATTGGCGTCCGTTTGAGCATAGTGAGCGATGAGCTCGCGCACAACTTCCTAAAGTTTGTAAAGGCAAAGAGCCTCTCTCTTCGGCATGTAATAGGTGAGGGCGATCTCCCCGTCTTCTGATCGACACGCCCCCCCCCTGTGATGACCAACCAGTTTCTACTTAGATGGTGTGGTGGTGATAGCAGTGCCGCTTCCAAGATCTCCATCCTCAGCGACCGATGATTGTGCCGCAGCTGTCCGTGCGCGGCAGGAAAGGCGCACGCTCCCCGCCCGTGCGACCCATGGCGGCTTATCAGGGCCCGCTCCAGCGAACCGAACGGTCCTGACGTCATCGGTCCAGGAAAAGGACCAACCTCGACTTGCACCGGGGGGCCAGCGCTCGGTCTATTGTTCCACGTTTTCGCTGATAGGTATCTGCACAAGGAAAGGCTACAACTGAACCCCACTTCAATTCGCCGTTAAAGTGTCGCCGTCTTCAAGCGAATCCCACTAGCGAGGCGCTTGGAAATCGCGCTGCGGTCGCTCCCGTGATGCAATCTGCGATGGCACATCGGACATATGGCCGCGACATTCTCAAGTACATCCGGGCCGCCGTCGGAAAGTGGCTCGATGTGATGAACCTCTAAGTATGGCGAGCCATCATCCCGCAAGAACAGGGAAACCTCGCAATCTTCCACCTCGCACTTCCCGCCTGCACGAAGGAGAGCTCCTGCGACAACCCACGGATTGCGCTCATACACGCTTCGCTGGACGATCTTTTTGTTTCCGCTCGGCGCAACGCCCAATGCGCGCGCCATAATCCTAGCGGGCGCACTTTTTGCAAGCACTTCAGCGAGCTGCTCGGGGTCCGCAGGACAATCCCCCTTGCGGAACGCAAACACCCGCTCGCCAATGTTTGCAATGACAACAAGGTCACCAACCCTCATCCACTGGGAGACTATCTCCCGCCCTAAGCGCAACTCCCCCTTCCTGCTTGCGTCGGGTGCACGCTCAGACTCATAGAATGTCGCCTCAGCGGTGGTTATCGTGGCATCGAACAAGATTGATACATCAAACGGATCCTCATGCTTCGGCGCTCGCCCGGCGTTGGTTAGAACAGCCACCTGACCCCGAGACAATACATAGGCGCTTTTCCCACGATCCGTTGCAGTTACTTCCTTCTCTGATGCGGAATCGAATAGCCCAAGCGCGATACTCCCCGAGTTCACCAATGCATTCATCATATCCTCCGGTGGATCACCCCTTAGAGCTAGCGTTTAGTAAGGGAATAGTGTGCCGATTGAACACGTCAACGGGAGAGGCGTTCACCTCCAGCGATCAAACTCCGCCGGAAGAAGTTCTAACAATAGATCAACTGAACAATCTTCAAGATCGTAGGTAAGTTGAAGCTGACGAAGGACCGCAACTAAACGTCGTGGAGTACCGCTCCCCTTCCCGCCTGCGCCACGCTTCAGCCCACACTTCTTGTCGTCATACCAGAGGCGATCCGCAAGCCTGATGATACTCCGTGTCTTAAATATGTCCGCGTACGCACCAATCTGCTCGGAGACATCAGATCTAAGAGCACCGTCGGCGCTTGTGTTCAAGAGAACTCGCGATGCCTTTCCGTGAACGTGATAACTCTGCCAGGCCGATCTCATAACATGGCGATAGTAGCTTCTGAATGAGAAGCTCGGACTCAATACATAGATGGCTCGCTCTCGTCCACGCCTCCCCCCCGTCGAGTCAGCGGGACTAATG
Source organism: Stenotrophomonas sp. HMWF023 (assembly GCF_003060985.1). Taxonomy (NCBI): domain Bacteria; kingdom Pseudomonadati; phylum Pseudomonadota; class Gammaproteobacteria; order Lysobacterales; family Lysobacteraceae; genus Stenotrophomonas; species Stenotrophomonas sp. HMWF023. The sequence continues at coordinate 8,242 of NZ_QAIJ01000064.1, read as the reverse complement.
TAATCAAAGAACATCAGGGATAGCCACGTCCACATCCCCGCATCCTTAGTGAACGAGGAAACGGGAAGAGGGAGCAGAATGCTGTTTAGATGCTCACCCAGCTCATATCCATTCTTAAATTTGCGCTGATCAACCTCAATGGATCCATCAACGCACTGGGAATACCGATCATCGTCAAGAAGCTCGACGGGAACACGTGCGGTTGGGTCGGCGTCAAGCTTGCTCAGGAATTCCTCGAAGATGGAGATCCCAGCGGCATTCAGCCGAGACAGACAGACCATCACTGCACCTCCATGCTCGTCATCATTCTCTCCAACAGCGCGTGGCGAGCCGAGAACGCTTCGGCAACGTCATCCTCGATGTCTTCCGATAAAACTTCGTTATCAATCTGAACAACCAGATCAATCCCGCACTCCCGATTCACCCACGTGACCCAGTCCGCAGCCCAATCTTGGCTATCGATGGCTCCGCGGGCAACGATGCTGGCAACAATCACGCGCAAGACATGGGGAAGAATCAAGGCTGCGTAAACTGGATTAGCGATGAGTTCCTCTTTCAGACTTGGAACTCTATTGCTTACGCTAAGCATCGGACCGTCATCGGGATCAATCTCAACCTTCCAAACTTGCGAGCCAAGGTCAGCTGATCTGACTGGAAGAATGGATCGCCTACCAGCCTTCCCTTCGTCGCTGCTCGGTCGGAGTCGGTTTGCGGCAGCAAGGATCCTCCCAATGCGTTCTGACTCATCAACAACGCGAACTCTGAAGAGCACGGAACCACTGGCATCCAACTCACCAAGCTCATGAACCTCTCCGTTTTTTAGATGGAGAACCGTCCCAAAGTCGAATCGCATGGTCGAGTTCTTGACATATGCTTCAACGTAGACGTGAGCATCATTGGGCAGACTCAGGCCGGCGAGATCAATATGAGCTCGAAAGCGCTGCATACCCCCTTCCATGTCAAGTGAAATGGAACAGGATGATTGTTCTATCCTCTTTCGCCCAGTGTGATTGAACCTCCTTCTCATGACTTCACCTCCGCCAAGACAGCGATATCGCGGTTCATGTCGAACCCACTGAACTCCACACGGAACGCGCCGCCTTTACTCGTAATGATTCCCGTGAATGCCGTCTTGGGCGTGAAATCAGCCGAATCGGATTCCACCAGAATACTCCCGACTCTAAGGTCGAAATCTGATGGGTGGTGTTTTGCAAAGGGATCACCCCGCACGAGGTCGTAGGCCACTGACACTTGGACAACCAGCCCTGGGGGAGCACTAGCGTCACCGACAACCGCGAATCCACGATCAGTCGAGTGGACCTTGTAGTGGGTGGGCGTGGGGCTCACCTTAGGCATGACGGGTCGATCGACCTTTTCCCCGCCAGCACCACCGCCGCGCGCGCCATCCTCACTAGGGACAGAGAAGAAATCAAAGAGCGCGTCCTTATCAATAGTTTCGACATCAACGCTGAGCAACGAGTACAGTCGCTGCGCAAGATCGCGAATTTCCTTCAACCGCTCGCGAGGGGCCCTCCATCGGGCTACGACTCGTTCCGCGCTAGCCGAGCAACCCGTATGTGCTGGATTCTCAGCATCGGCAAGAAATTCAGCGACACCGTCGTCCTCCGCAAGAATCGCGCATGCCGTCTTCTTCCCACGGAAGTATCTCTTTTCCGCAGATAGGACAATTGATCGGCGGACAAACATTGCATCGACATCAACATCTGCTTTCTTCAAGTAGACGTCGACATGTGAGGCAACCGGAGTACCATCTTTCCGCAACAGCTTTAGTGGAGCTCTGAATGCGCATACTTGCCCGCCCTGGAACAAAGTCCTGACCGCGTCTACATCTGGAATGAGGTCTCCCTGAGATCGCGCCCATCCGGCGGGCAGCTCCAATGGCAGCGTCGCGGCAATTTTGTAGATCCTATTGATCTCATCGATGAAGTTGATTGTCGCGGTAAGGCGCTCGTCATTATTCGCAACTGAAAGCGCTACTTCGCCATAATTTTTCGCCGAAATCCGCGCCCCATCTACTTGAACGACAAGCCTCCCGAAAAGGATGGGAACGAAGTAATTCGTAACAACCGCGCGTAGCGCCGAGTTGCTATCTACATCAGACCTCAGGAACGGGATTACTACGGAAAGGCCGGGCTCCTTGACTCTTGATAATCCAAAGAGGTCATTGAAAGCCGCAATCCTTGAGGCGTCTCGAGACGGCAGCTGCATGCCACCATCATCCAAGTCACAGTAGAAGCCGTGGGAATCAATACGAGTACCGTCCGCGAGTTCATGATGTTTCAAGACTACTTGCCCCATCAAAAGGGGAGAGGTGTCGTTATCTCGAATGGTAAGCCCAACCAACGTACGCGCACTTGACGAGCTTGAGAAAACGAGCTTCCCCAGCCCCCAACGGCCAAGCGATTTACCTCCCTTGTGAGACTTTCCCATTCGTCTCCAGAAGTCGCAGAATGGGCCTTGATCCCATGAGTTCCAGTTACCTTTCAGCCCCGTCGTGCCAAAGTCTTCGATTACCAAGATCGAGACAGATCGGGTGTCCGAAACCGGGCTAAGGCCACAGAGCGTCAAATGCTTGTCCAGCTCATTCGTATCCAGAAACTCATAGGCGCGGGTGGCTGATTTACCCTCCATCACGGAGAATCTGAACCGCACCTCGACAGCCCCTCCAGTGGATGCGTCAAGCGAGTTCTGAATCGACTCTCTAACCAGAGCTTCGACCAACTCGACCTCATCGTTGTTGAACTGGTCGCGCTGCGTTGGATCTCGCTCCATCTCTCCTGGAGGGAGCGACCTAAATTCGAGCTTCATTACCCATGTCCTTGGATACGTAAGAAATCATATGGCGCGTGGAGCGTTAACAGACATCAGCGCGTTCTGCATGGTGTGAATATGCCCTTTCAAGGACCATCGTTTAGCTACCCCCAAGGTATGAAAAGCCCCATCTACGAGATAGCCATCGATCAGACCTGAGCTTCCAAATCCTGGCGATGGCGGATTGCCCACATAGGCTCGAAGCTTGTCTAGTGCATCTGCGTACTGGAAATGGATATGGGAGTCCACCAAATGGTCACCTGATACGAAGTGATTGCATACGAACTTGTTTCGTAGCCGCTCCGTCAGGTGCAAGGCAACGTTTGAAGCACGTCCTCCGCCGGCCTTGTAGTAGTCCCCGACAATGCCAAAATCCCCAAACCCTAGGAATCCGGCTTGTCGATACAGACCAAAAGCCGACGAGAAGGGGCTCTGAGCGGGGTAGAGTCCGTTCTTCGCCTTTCTCATGAATGGGTCACTGATCACCACGTCCGTACATGATGCTAGGCCGTGTTGACTCGCCTCTGGGTGGGCAGCCTGAAAATACACATGGATCGCAGGTTTCTGCAGCTTCGCGAACGCTCGATGAACTTCATGCGCAGGCGCAGACATACGGTGCACCAGCATTACTTGTTCGGCGCCGAAAGAACGAACAAAGAGTTTGGCGGCAACGTTCATTTCGCCTGAGCAAATCTCGAAGGCAGGAATTACTAAAGTGGGGAACTCCAGGAGGAGCTTCCTCACAAACTCCGACAAACGTGCCTGCGACTCTGGCGCAACGGCATTTGCGATGACAGCAATACGCTGCCCTTGCTCAACAATAACCTCAAGCCTGCGATACAGGTGAGCATCCATCTTCTCGACTCGGAAGATGGGAAGTACCAAGCCCGGACCGGCAGTGACCTTTGCTAACTCCGAGACTGCAAATAGCTCATTCAGATTTCCACGCATGTACGGAAAGTACATGTCCCTCCCCCCCTGTTCCGTCAGGAGTCTCTTTCTAAGACGTCCATCACATCTCTGTCAAGCAGGTTGATCAAGGCCCCCCACTGTCTAGCTGTCATTTTGTAGAGATAAGCAGCCGGCAGCAGCGCTGCGGGAAGATCAGCAATGTCCTTAATGCGCGGCCTTGCAAGTCCACGTCTGCGCAAAGCAGCCATGTAGTGGGAATGCACCTCAACCGGGTCCATGCTTTCAATCTTCTGCAAAACCGATTTATGGCTACTGACGTCAAGATCCCTGTCCGCGGCCGAGAGCAACTCCAAGTACTCGTCCCGACGCATGGCATCGAACATTGCAACGCTCGATAGTCCCGCCGTAAATTTGACGCTACGCCGATGAATTGTCAGGCCTCGGCTTCGATTCAAAGTCATAATCCCGACGCTACTTGGAACCACATGCAAAGCGCGCTCGACATGGCGCCTGTCCAATACCAAATTCACATGGGTAAAACTTGAGTAGTAGTCTGCAATCTGAGCGGGAGCTTTTGCGAGGTCATCCAAGCCCGTTTTCACCTCGTACACTACTCCCTCATGTCGCACGAAAACCAGATCCGCTCGGCTCTTTCGCACACGGTGCTCATTGAATACGGCAACGGTATGCGGACGGAAGCTTCCCCTGACAATACGGTCCAGAAGGACGCTCTTGTAGAAGTATTCGTCTGGTCGGTGCCTAGAGAGCTGGAGGTGAATCTGCTCCAAGAGCTCCCTAACTGTCGAGCTCCCTTCCGTTCCCTTTAGTACGTCTCCATCCAGGAATCGCCCAAAGTTTCTAACCGCTGACGACGCGTCGTCAGCCATTGCACGAATGGAACTCGCGCAGAAGACTTTCGCTGCGCCTTCGACCCGTTCGACGGACAAATCAATCGACCTCATTGGTCTCTTCCCTGTAAAAGAAAGAAGGAGGCCTTGGCCTCCTCTTCCTTTTGCACAGTGGCAACAAATCAAACCCCAACAGGGTTAGCCTTCTCCGGATCAATCTTGTACTGCTTGATCGCCCGGGCCACATCCTTCGCGGTCATCTTCCCGTCCTTCGCCAGCGCCGCAATCGCGGCATGCGCGATGTAGTACCGGTCAACCTCAAAGAACCGGCGCAGGTTCGCACGCGTATCCGAGCGACCAAACCCATCGGTACCCAGCACGGTGTACGACATCGGCACGAACGCGCGGATCTGGTCCGCATACGCACGCACGTAGTCGGTGGCGGCAATCGCCGGGCCCTGGCGGCCTTCCAGCAGCTCGGTCACGTAGGCCTTGCGCTGCTCGCCTTCCGGATGCAGGCGGTTGGCACGTTCCACGTCGAAACCATCGCGACGCAGTTCGTTGAAGCTCGGGCAGCTCCAGATGTCGGCGGTCACGCCGAAGTCCTTGTCCAGCAGCTCGGCCGCGGCAATGGCTTCGCGCAGGATGGTGCCCGAGCCCAGCAGCTGCACGCGCAGCTCGCCCTTCTTCGGCTTGCCGGCGTCGGTCAGCAGGTACATGCCCTTGACGATGCCTTCGGCCGCACCTTCCGGCATTTCCGGGTGGGTGTAGTTCTCGTTCATCAGGGTGACGTAGTAGTACTCGTCAATCTGATCTTCCATCATCGCCTTGGTGCCGTGCTGCAGGATCACCGTCACTTCGAAGCCGAAGGTCGGGTCGTAGCTGCGCACGTTCGGAATGCCACCGGCCACCAGATGGCTGAAGCCATCTTCGTGCTGCAGGCCCTCACCGTTCAGCGTGGTGCGTCCGGCGGTACCACCCAGCAGGAAGCCGCGGGTACGCATGTCCGCTGCCTGCCAGGCGATGTCGCCCACGCGCTGGAAGCCGAACATCGAGTAGTAGATGTAGAACGGCAGCATCGGCACGTTGCTGACCGAGTAGCTGGTACCGGCCGCCATCCACGAGCTGATCGCACCCGGCTCGCTGATGCCCTGCTGCAGCACTTGGCCGCTCTGGTCTTCGCGGTAGAACATCAGCTGGTCGGCATCGACCGGCTTGTACTTCTGGCCGAACGGCGCGTAGATGCCGATCTGGCGGAACAGGCCTTCCATGCCGAAGGTACGGGCCTCGTCGGCCACGATCGGCACGATGTGCGGGCCCAGTTCCTTGTCACGCAGGGTGATGTTCAGGCTCTGCACGAAGGCCATGGTGGTGGAGTAGCTGCGCTCGCCGCTGCTCTTCAGCAGGCGCTCGTAGCTTTCCAGCTTCGGTGCATTGAAGCTCTTTTCGGCCTTGCGGCGGCGCTGCGGCAGGTAACCACCCAGCGACGCACGGCGTTCCTGCAGGTACTGCACTTCCGGCGAATCCGGGCCCGGGTGGTAGAACGGCACCTGGCCGTCGGCCAGCTGCGCGTCGGTCACCGGAATGTTGAAGCGGTCGCGGAAGTGGCGCACCGCTTCGTCGTCCAGCTTCTTGGTCTGGTGGGTCGGGTTCAGTGCCTCACCGGCGCTGCCCATGCCGTAGCCCTTGACCGTCTTGGCCAGGATCACGGTCGGCATGCCCTTGGTGTTCACGGCCTGGTGATAGGCGGCGTACACCTTGTGCGGGTCGTGGCCACCACGGTTCAAGCGCCAGATGTCGTCGTCGGAAAGACCGGCCACCATTGCAGCGGTTTCCGGGTACTTGCCGAAGAAATGCTCGCGCGTGTACGCGCCGCCGAAGGCCTTGCAGTTCTGGTATTCGCCGTCGACGGTTTCCATCATCAGCTTCTTCAGGACGCCATTGGTGTCCTTGGCCAGCAGGGCATCCCAGTAACCGCCCCACAGCAGCTTGATGACATTCCAGCCGCCGCCACGGAACACGCCTTCCAGTTCCTGGATGATCTTGCCGTTACCGCGCACCGGGCCGTCCAGGCGCTGCAGGTTGCAGTTCACCACGAAGATCAGGTTGTCCAGGCCTTCACGGCCGGCCAGTGCGATCGCGCCGAGGGTTTCCGGCTCGTCGCTCTCGCCGTCGCCGATGAAGCACCACACCTTGCGGTCGGACTTCTCGATCAGGCCACGGTTTTCCAGGTAACGCATGAACTGCGCCTGGTAGATGGCGGCCAGCGGGCCCAGGCCCATCGACACGGTCGGGGTCTGCCAGTATTCCGGCATCAGCCACGGATGCGGGTACGACGACAGGCCGCCGCCGTCCACTTCCATGCGGAACTTGTCCAGCTGCTCTTCGTTGATGCGGCCTTCCAGGAAGGAACGCGCGTAGATACCCGGGGCGCTGTGGCCCTGGATGAACAGCAGATCGCCCGGGTGGCTTTCGCTCGGGGCGCGCCAGAAGTGGTTGAAGCCCACGTCGTACAGCGTTGCGCCGGAGGCGAACGAGGCGATGTGGCCGCCCAGGTCACCCGGCTTGCGGTTGGCGCGCACCACGGTGGCCATCGCGTTCCAGCGGATGATCGAACGGATGCGCCATTCCAGTTCGGCGTTGCCCGGGCTCTTGGCCTCCAGCTGCGGCTCGATGGTGTTGACGTATTCGGTAGTGGGAGAGAACGGCAGATAGGCACCCGAACGACGGGTCAGTTCCACCATGCCTTCCAGCAGCTGATGCGCGCGCTCGGGGCCCTCGACATCAATAACGGCCTTCAACGACTCGATCCACTCCTGGGTTTCCACAGGATTCGGGTCGTTGTTCAGCACCTCGTTCAACCAGTTCATTAGCGCTCCCATTACCGCACGCACGCGCGCGACTGTTGATAGATTTCTAGACCACAAAGTGTAGCGCACCAAGGGCTTTCGTCACTTGGCTACGCTGGCGTATGGAGGCAGGCCACCCCTGTCTGCATGGCATGTCCCGGGACGTCCACCGGCGGGACAAAGCACTGCTGCAGGCCGCTGTGGCTGCCTGCAAGGGCTGCGCCAGCTGTCGTTCGCGGCCTGCTGCGCCCATGCGCAGGACGCAGTGTTACTGCTGCGGATGACCGTTGTGGGGCAAGGCCGGCGCCGTGTCGGCGTTGTCTGACGGGCTGCCGCTGAACCCGCGACAACGTGTCGCGCGCGCCTCTCGACGCGGACGGGGCCGCTGCGCACGGTTGGCAGCGAGCAGGCCCCTTCCCGCGGTTCGCCGCTCGTCTGCTGCGCCCCGCCCGGGGCGGAAACCCGCAGCACCGTTGCGTGGCCCGATACGGATGTCAGGCCGCGCAACGGTGGCTTGCGCCGTGCGCAACCCTGCCCTCATCCCTTGCGGTACTTGGCGGCGTGGCCCGATCTGGCAAGCGTTGTGGCCGAAACCGTACTTGTCGGGTCCGGCTTATCGATATATCGTTTGCGGCACACGTTACCGATATATCGAAATGGGCCGATCCCCTTCCCCCAGGAGCCGCACCGACGATGCCGCGGTACCCCGCCGCAACGGCCAGCCGCGCGTGCTCAGCCGTGGCGACCTGCGTCTGCTGGTGCTGGCGCTGATCGGCGAGCAGCCGCGCCACGGCTACGAGT
>NZ_QAIJ01000063.1:0-4608 GCF_003060985.1 Stenotrophomonas sp. HMWF023 | reverse complement strand
GGGTGGCGCCGGCTGGCCCGAAGGCCCCCACGCCCCGCCCGCCATAGCCGGCAGACGGATTGCCAGCCGGCGCCACCCAAAGTGACGCCGACTGGCAAGCGTAAACAACTTTCGACAAAACGGGTTTTCGAAGCCCGGCCACCCTTTTCCGGTGGCTCACCATCTGTAAACCCGCTGTGGCGGAATGCCAATCAGACGCGTTGCATTGCTCGCACCATCAAGACGCTTTCAGCATTCTTGCATGCTGTTGAACAGCCTCAAGCGCAGCTGGCGCAAGGGTCGCGAATGATCGGGCAATCTGCGACATGCATCGTGATTCGGCAGTTGCCAGCGTGCACAGGGCAGGTCGTTTGCGACGAAGGTCCATGACGTCGGACAGATAGTGCGGACCAAGGTCCGCACCCACCAAAAGCTGGGCCACACCATTCAAATACCAAACCCACGCTCCTGCTTCTGCAATTGACGTTGCAGTTGCAGTTGCAGTTGCAGTCGCACTTGCTCGACCGTCCGCCACGGATATCTGTCGGGGGCTGGTGGGCGGGGGCAAGCGGGACCGTTGGCGCCATGGATGGCGCCATCGAGCCCCCATGGATGGGTTCACGGCGTGTCCCGCTTGCCCCCGCCCACCAGCCCAGACCATGAAACCCAGCCAGCCGACGGCTCTTGCCGTTGCCGTTGCTGTTGCTCTCAGCGCAACGCGACGCCGCCGCGTCGCAAAAAAAACCTACGCCAACACCAGCTCGATGCAATCCACCGGACACGGCGGAATACACAACTCGCACCCCGTGCACAGATCCGCAATCACCGTATGCATGTACTTCGCCCCACCGACGATCGCATCCACCGGACACGCCTGTATGCACTTCGTGCAGCCGATGCAGTCAGCCTCCACGATCAACGCCACCTGCGGCGCCTTGTGCTCGCCACGATTGCGATCAAACGGCGCCGCCGGCACACCCAGCACCTGCGCCAACGCCCGCGCCCCGGCATCGCCACCCGGCGGACAACGATCCACGCCAACCTCGCCACGTGCCATCGCCTGCGCATACGGGCGACAGCCGTCGTAGCCGCATTGTCCGCATTGGGTCTGCGGCAGCAAGCGGTCCAGGCGTTCGGTCAGGGGCGGAATCAGGCTCATGCGTGGCGAAGGCTGCGCGTCGGGTTACTTCAGGGGTTTGCCGCGGTACCAGCGCTCGTGCGCCAGGGCCAGCATCGGACGATCCTCGGCGCTGTCACCGTAGGCATGGATGCGTGTGTAGCGTGCCAGATCGAACTGGCGACGGATGTGCTCGACCTTGCGCGGACCACAATCGCCACCGGCGTAGCGGCCGGTCAGGCGTCCGCTTTCGCTTTCCAGCCGATTGCAGATCAGCTGCAGGCCCAGTTGTTCGCACCACGGCCGCAGGTACAGGTCCAGTGAACCGGACACCACCACTACGGTGTGCTGCTGCTCCTTGTGCCAGCGGATCTGCTCCAGCATTTCCGGGCGCACGACATCGGGCAGGAACTCGCGGGAAAAGCCCGCCGCCAGCGTCTCGATGTCATCAGCGTGGCGCTCGCTGAAGGTCAACCGGGTCACCCGTGCGCGGATGCGCTCGGCGGAGATCAGCTTCAGCTTGTAGGCCAGCAGCCAGGGGCCGACTTTCCACCAGGCCTGTGCCAGCTGTTCGGCGGTGGCGACCCGGCGCAGGAAGCGGCCATAGGTGTCGCAGGTGGTAACGGTGTGGTCGAAGTCGAACAGCGCCAGTTCCAACGCAGCATCTCCCATCACGGTACCTCCCTTCGCGGTGCTCATGACCGGGCGCGGCCGGGGCCGCGCCCGTGTTGCATCAACGCACCGGCATGCCCGGCTGCGCGCTGCTGTCGGCGTCCAGCAGCGCCAGCGCGCCGCCATCGAAACCGGCCGACAGGATCATGCCTTCGCTCAGGCCGAAGCGCATCTTGCGCGGGGCCAGGTTGGCGATGAACACCACGCTGCGGCCGACCAGCGCTTCCGGCTCGCCGTAGCTGGCGCGGATGCCGGAGAAGATCTGGCGCTTGCCGAGTTCGCCGGCATCCAGTTCGAAACGCAGCAGCTTGTCCGAGCCTTCCACGAACTCGCACACCAGCACCTTGCCGATGCGCAGGTCGAGCTTGGCGAAGTCGTCGATGCCGATGTAGGCCGGCGTGTCAGCGCTGTTTGCTTCGTCCTTGGCCACCACCGGTGCGGCAGGCTTGGCGGCCTCAACCTTCGCTGCGGGGGCTGCAGCGGCAGCGGTCAGGGTGTCCTTGGAGGCGTCGATCATGGCGTCAATCTTCTTCGGGTCGATACGGGTGAACAGCGGGGTGTATTCGGTGATGCGGTGGCCCAGCAGCGGCTGCGCCAACTCGGTCCAGTCATTCACCGGTGCAGCCAGGAAGGCCTCGGCCTGCGCGGCGGTGGACGGCAGCACCGGCTTCAAGGCAGTGACCAGCACGCGGAACAGATTCAGGCCCTGGCTGCAGACCGCCTGCAGCTGCGCGTCGGCGCCTTCCTGCTTGGCGATCACCCACGGCTTGACGTCATCGATGTAGCGGTTGGCTTCATCGGCCAGGGTCATGGTCAGGCGGATCGCCGCGGCCGGGTCGTTGCGCTCGTAGGCTTCACGGATCGGCGCCAAGCCATCGACGAAGCGCTGGTACTGCGCCGCGTCGGGCAGCTGCGCGGCCAACTGGCCATCGAAGCGCTTGCTGATGAAACCGGCACAGCGGCTGGCGAGGTTGACGAACTTGCCGACCAGATCGGCGTTGACGCGGGCGATGAAGTCGCCCAGGTTCAGGTCGAGGTCGTCGACGCCGCCACCGGACTTGGCGGCGAAGTAGTAACGCAGCGCCTCCGGTTCCAGGCCGGCATCCAGGAACGTACGCGCCATCACGAAGGTGCCGCGTGACTTGCTCATCTTCGCGCCATCGACGGTCAGGTAGCCGTTGACGTGCAGGCGGGTCGGCGCGCGGTGGCCGGTGCCGTGCAGCACCGCCGGCCAGAACAGGCCGTGGAAATTGACGATGTCCTTGCCGAGGAAATGATGCAGCTCGGTGCTGGTGCCGGCACGCAGGTGCGCTTCGAAGTCCTCGCCGATCTTGCCGCACAGGGTCTGGAAGCTGGACAGGTAGCCGATGGGCGCGTCCAGCCAGACGTAGAAGTACTTGCCCGGCTGGCCGGGAATCTCGAAGCCGAAGTACGGCGCATCGCGCGAGATGTCCCACGCACGCAGGCCACCTTCGGCGTTGAGCCATTCACCGAGCTTGGCCTTCACGCCGGGCAGGGCGACATCGCCGGCCAGCCAGTCGCGCAGGAAGCCGTCGAAGTGGCCGACCTCGAAGAAGAAGTGCTCGGAATCGCGCATTTCCGGGGTGGCCCCGGAGATCACCGAGCGCGGTTCCTTCAGGTCGGTCGGCGCATAGGTGGCACCGCAGACTTCGCAGTTGTCGCCGTACTGGTCGGCGCTGCCGCAGTTGGGGCAGATGCCCTTGACGTAGCGGTCGGGCAGGAACATGCCCTTGGCCGGGTCGTAGAACTGCGCCACCGAACGGCGGCTGATGTGGCCAGCGGCTTCCAGCTTCAGGTAGAACGCCTCGGTCAGCGCCTTGTTGGCCGCCGAATTGGTCGAGTCGTAATGGTCGAAGGCGACGCCAAAGGCGGCGAAATCGCGTTCGTGACTGGCCTGGATGTTGGCGATGAAGGCTTCCGGGGTGACCCCGGCCTTCTCCGCAGCCAGCATGATCGGCGTGCCGTGGGTGTCGTCGGCGCACACGAACCAGGCCTTGCCGCCGCTCATTCGACGCGCACGCACCCAGATGTCAGCCTGGATGTAGCCGACCAGGTGGCCCAGGTGCAGCGGGCCGTTGGCGTAGGGCAGGGCGGTGGTGACGAGCGCGGTACGGGTCATGGTCACGGGGTGCAGCCAGGGGGAACCGGGGATTATCGCATGCCCGCAACGCGGTGACCCGGCCGGAGCCGGGTCACTGGGGGCCGTGCAGGACCGCTGCGCTTACTCGCGCAACCAGGTCTGCGTGCGGCAGATGAAGGCGATGCAGCCGGCCACATCCAGCTTGGTGCCACCGGACTGGAGCTCCAGCTTGGACTTGTAGGTCTTGCCGTTGCCCGGGTCGAGGATGGTGCCGCCGGACCACTTGCTGGTGCTGCCCTTGTCCTGGGCCAGGTTCCAGAGGATGGTCATGCCGCGCACCGGCTTGTTCTTGTTGGCGCCTTCACAACCGTCGCAGACCGGGTTCGGGCCCTTGTCCGAATGCAGGATCTCGACCACACGGCCGGTCAGCGTGCCGTTGGCGGCCTGGCTGATCTCGACGATCGACTTCACCTTGCCGGTCTTGTCGTCGATGGTCTTCCAGCGGCCGGCGGCACTGTCGGCGGCCTGCGCGGAGAGCGCGGCCAAGCACAGCGGCAGCGCCAGCAGCAGGGTCTTGAAGGTCTTGCGCATGGTCCCCTCCCAGGGTTCATTCCGGCACGATGCCGGTACGGGTCGACTGTATACCCATTCGGCGGGGTATGGGGAAGGGGGGGCTTGGCCGGGCTGCGCCCGGCACCCGCAACGGCAACGGCAACAGCGGGCGTTCCGTGGGATGGCG
>NZ_QAIJ01000315.1:4992-32780 GCF_003060985.1 Stenotrophomonas sp. HMWF023 | reverse complement strand
CCGCCGTGAAATCCGATTCCGCTCCGAAGACCGTGACCCGCCCCGTGGGCAAGGTTGCCGTGGCCGTCGCTGCCCGTTCGGCAGCGCCTGCGCCGCGCAGCAAGTACAAGGTCGTCGAATACAAGACTGATGAGGCCACTGGCCGCCCGATCCTGCCCGCAGGCTACAAGCCGGCCTCGGACGAGGAGTACATGAGCTCGCTGCAGCAGGAGTACTTCCGCCAGCGCCTGCAGAACTGGCGCGCCGACCTGGTGGAAGAGTCCAAGCAGACCATCGAGAACCTGCGTGAGGAAGTGCGTGACATCGGCGATGAAGCCGAGCGCGCGACCCGCGAGACCGAGAATTCGCTGGAACTGCGCACCCGTGACCGTTACCGCAAGCTGATCGGCAAGATCGACAGCACCCTCAAGCGCCTGGAAGCGGGCGATTACGGGTACTGCGTGGATACCGGTGAAGAAATCGGCCTGGAGCGCCTCGAAGCGCGCCTGACCGCCGAGCGCACCATCGACGCCCAGGAGCGTTGGGAGCACCTGCAGAAGCAGCAGGGCGACTGATTCCGGTTCGTTGTGATGTCATGCGAAAAGCCCGGCTTCGGCCGGGTTTTTTGTTGGGTTCGAGTTGGCTGCGTAGAGCGGCGCCTTCCGGGTATCGGGGGGAGCCTGCGGGCGGGTCCGGGCAGGACACGCTGCAAGTACATCCCTGTAAGCTCGGCCGCGGCATCCATGCCGCGGACGCTCCTGCCCGGACCCACCCGCAGGCTCTCGACGCTTCCCTGCGTGCGCGGCCGCTGTAGAGCCGAGCCCATGCTCGGCTCAGGCCGAAGTCGGAGGCTGGATGGAAGGGCAAGAGCAAGAGCAGCCAAGCATGGCTTGGCTCTACCAGGAGCGGCCATGCGTATGCTCGCGGCTGTTGGGACCGCCTTGTAGCGAGCCGAGCACCGCAGGGGAATCAGGGGCGAAGAGGCGCCGCTGTTTGAGCGCAGCGAGTTCGGTGCCGTCCCCTGATTCACCGAGGAGTGCAGGGCACCGGTGCGCAGCACCGGCTCGCGGATGGCGGCGCGTTTCTTTGGTTACTTTCTTGATGGCGCACATCCATGTGCTCCACCCTGCGGGCCGGCTATGCCGTTCCGTGCTGCTCCTGCAGCACGGTGCGCGCGCAAAGAAAGTGACACCCCGCCGCGGTCGCGGAAAGAGCCCGCCGGGCATGGCCCGGCGCTACCGGCGCGTGGGCGCACGGAAATCCGCTCTACTGCAGATCACGCAGATTCAATTTCCGCAGCGTCGGGTTCTTCCACGCGGTGACCCCGGCCACGCTCAGCACCGCGAACCCGCCCAGCACCACCGCCGGTACCAGCCCCAGAACCTTGGCCATCGTGCCGGCATAGAACGCGCCCAGTTCGTTGGACGAACTGATGAAGATGCCGTTGATCGACGATACCCGGCCGCGCATCTCTTCCGGCGTGGCCAGCTGCAGGATGGTGGAGCGGATCACCACCGACACGCCGTCGAAGGCGCCGTAGAACAGCAGGATCAACGCCGACAGCCAGAAGTGCTGGGACAGGCCGAAGCCGATCACGCACAGGCCGAAGCCGGCCACGGCGAACAGCAGCACGCGACCGGCGTTGCGGTGCAGGGGGTGGCGCGCCAGCCACAGGCCGACGCACACCGAACCCACTGCCGGGGCCGCGCGCAGGATGCCCAGGCCCTCCGGGCCGTGGTGCAGGATCTCGTGCAGGAACGCCGGCAGCATCGCCACCACGCCGCCCAGCAGTACCGAGAACATGTCCAGCGCCATGGCGCCGACCATGATCCGGTTGCCAACCACGAAGCGCGCGCCTTCGGCGATGCTCTTGAAGATCGGGGCGGCGGGGCCGGCATGCACCGGTTCTTCCACTTTCAGCGTGGCCAGGCAGCCCATCGCCACCAGCGCGAAGGCCGTGGCCACCGCATAGGACAGACCCTTGCCACCGAAGCCGACCAGCACGCCACCCAGTGCCGGGCCGGCGATCATGCCGGTCTGGAACACCACGGCACCGAGGCCGGCGCCACGGGCGAAATGTTCACGTGGCAACACGCGGGCGAACAGCGCGTTGTAGATCGGCGACAGGAAGGCGCGGACCATGCCGGTCAGGGCGATGGCTGCATAGATCGGCCACACGCCTTCAACCGGCAGCCAGCCCTTGGCTACGCTGGTCAGCACCAGCGCGGTGGCGATCAGTCCGGAACAGGCGACCATGCCCAGCTTGCGGCGCGGCAGATGATCCACCAGATAGCCGGCGAACGGCGCCACGCAGAAGAACGGCAGTACCTCGGCCAGGCCGATCAGGCCCAGCGAGAACGGATTGCGGGTGACTTCGTAGATGTGCCAACCGACGGTGACCGCGACCACCTGGTAGGACAGCATCGCGAAGATGCGGTACGCCAGCAGCCGGGCGAAACCGGGCCGGGACAGCAGGCCCAGCGCGGTGTCTTCGGCCGTGGCAGGGTCGCTCACGACGGATCGCGCTGCAGCTGGGCCTGCGCGGTCTCACGGATGAAGGCCAGCATCGCCGCCACGCCGTTGCTGCGGGTCGGCGACAGGTGGCGGGACAGGCCGATATCCTGGATATAGCTGGGTTCGGTGGCCAGGATCTCCTGCGCGGTGCGCCCGGAGTACACCCGCAGCGCCAGGAAGATCAGGCCGGAGACGATGGCCGAATCGCTGATGGCGTGGAAACGCAGCGACTGCGTATTGCCTTCCGGCACGATCCAGACCATCGACTGGCAACCGAGCAGGCGGTGCTCTTCGGTTTTCCATTCTTCGGGGAAGGCGGGCAGCTTGCGGCCGAGGTCGATCAGGTACTGGTAGCGCTCGGACCAGTCGCCGAAGAAACCGAATTCCTCGGCGATGGCCGTCTGTGCCTCGGCGGCGGTGGGTTCAAGCGGGAACGGGGAGTCGATCACAACAGTCTCTACAGTGGGGGCGTGGCCGGCGGACCGGCCACGGGGCAGGCAGGTCAGCCGCGCTTGCGCGACCAGCGCACGCCCTGCGGGGTGTCTTCCAGCACGATGCCTTCGGCGGCCAGCTGGTCGCGGATGGCGTCGGAACGGGCGAAGTCGCGCGCCTGCTTGGCTGCCGCACGTTCGTCGATCAAGCCCTGGATGCGCGCGTCGTCGTCGCTGTCGCCGGCGGCGTTGCCGAACCATTGCGCCGGATCGGCCTGCAGCAGGCCGAGGGCGAGGCCGGCACCGAGCAGTTCGCTCTTCAAGCGTGCGCGTTCGGCGGGATCGGTGGCGCGGCGCGCTTCGCCGGCGATACGGGCCACTTCGGCCAGCGCCTGCGGCGTATTGAGATCGTCATCCAGTGCCGCTTCGATGTCTGCCGGGATCACTGCCGTGGCGGCCACATCGGCCAGCTCGCGCAGGGTGCCGTACAGGCGGTCGAGGGTGCGGCCGGACTGTTCGATCAGCGCGTCGGACCAGTCCAGCGGCTGCCGGTAGTGGGCCGACAGCAAGGCCAGGCGCAGTGCCTCGGGAGCGTGTTTACGCACCAGGTCGTGGACGCGCTCGATGTTGCCGATCGACTTGCTCATCTTGGCGCCGCCGAAGTTGAGCATGCCGTTGTGCAGCCAGAAGCGCGCGAACACCTTGCCGCCGTGCGCGCACTCGCTCTGCGCGATCTCGTTTTCGTGGTGCGGGAACTGCAGGTCGACGCCACCGGCATGGATGTCGATGGTCTCGCCCAGGTGTGCGGCGGCCATCGCCGAGCATTCGATATGCCAGCCCGGACGGCCGCGGCCCCATGGCGATTCCCAGCCCGGCAGGTCGTCGCCGGACGGCTTCCACAGCACGAAGTCGCCAGGCGCGCGCTTGTAGGGAGCAACCTCGACACGGGCACCGGCCAGCATCTCGTCCGGATCGCGGCGCGACAGCTTGCCGTAGCCGTCGAAACTGCCGACGGCGAACAGCACGTGGCCCTCGGCGGCGTAAGCATGCCCGCTGCTGACCAGCTGCTCGATCATGGTGATGATCTGCGCCATGTGCGCGGTTACTTCCGGTTCGATGTCCGGCGGCACCACGCCCAGCGCGGCCATGTCTTCACGGTAGGCCGCGGCGAAACGGCCGGTGATGGTGCTGATCGGCACCCCCTGCTCGCGCGCGGCGGTGTTGATCTTGTCGTCCACGTCGGTGATGTTGCGGGCGTAGCGCAGGGCACCGAAGCGCCGCCGCAGCAGGTCGGCCAGCACCCCGAACACCACCGGCCCACGGGCGTTGCCGATGTGCACGTAGTTGTAGACCGTCGGGCCGCACACATACAGGGTCGGACAGGCCGGGTCGAGCGGGGTGAACGGTTCGAGCTGGCGAGTCAGGTTGTTGTGCAGGCGCAGGGTCATGGGTCTGTGACTGGGGGACAAGCCTGTGATTTTAGAACGTGTCGGGGCCCTTTGGGGGGACCATTGCCACCGGTGGACGTCACCGGCGGCCGGGATGGGGTGGGCAGGAACGGCGCGGACGGGTAATGTTCAGCCCCTTGCGGTCACCACTGCCTACACTATTGCCGTGTCCCTGCTCCCATCGCCAATGAAAACCACCGCGTTGCTGACCCTGGCCTGCCTGTCGGCGCTGCCGGCCGTGGTCCAGGCCCAGGAGGCCGAGCCCCGCAACCGGGTGGTGATCGTGGAGAACGTGAAGTTCGACTACGCCCAGGTGCTCAACGTGGAGCCGGTGTTCCAGACCCTGCGCGCAACCCGTACCGAGGAGCACTGCGAGCCGGTCTCGACCCGCACCCTGGCCCCGGTCAACGTCACCGGCGAGGAGCCGGTCGAGGACAAGGGCCGCATCGGCCGCCTGTGGGATTCGGTGCGCTCGATGTTCAAGCGCAGCGATGAGGAGATGCTGGAAGAGCTTCCGACCGAACCCCCCGCCCCGGCGCCGGCCAACACGGGCCCGATGCTGACCCGGGACTGTCGCATCGTGCCTGTCGGGCGCGAGTTCCGCCGCCCCATCGCCTATGACGTGGACTACGTCTACAAGGGCACCAAGTACCGTTCGCGGCTGCCGGAAGACCCTGGCAACCGGCTGAAGATCCGGGTTTCGATCACCCCCTGGGTAGGCCCCGAGCAGGCTGCAGCCGGCACCCCCTGATTCTGCGACGCCGGCCTCTTGCGCCGGCCCCGGCCGCATGTAAAGATTGCCGACCAATGAAGCTCACCGACTTCCAGCACGACAGCAGCGCCGCCCGCCAGGCCACTGGCATGACGTCGCGTGCCCGTCGACCGGAACCCCACATTCTCGCTGGGTAATCCGGAGCTTTCTGCTGTTCGTCCGAAAAAAACCCAGCCCGCCGGCTGGGTTTTTTCGTTTCCGCGTTCTGAAAGCTTCATCTGCAACCTTTTCGTATCACCTTGGTCCCTGGTTTTCCCTTCCACCTTCCACCGCGTCGGCCACCGGCGCCGCTCATGCAAGGAATGATGATGTCCCCCAAGCACTTCCTGAACACCCAGGACTGGAGCCGCAGCGAACTTGACGCGCTGCTGACCCAGGCTGCGCTGTTCAAGCGCAACAAGCTCGGCGACCAGCTCAAGGGCAAGTCGATCGCGCTGGTGTTCTTCAATCCGTCCATGCGCACCCGCACCAGTTTCGAGCTGGGCGCGTTCCAGCTCGGTGCCCACGCAGTGGTGCTGCAGCCGGGCAAGGATGCATGGCCGATCGAGTTCAACCTCGGCACGGTGATGGACGGCGATACCGAAGAGCACATCGCTGAAGTGGCCAAGGTGCTCGGCCGTTACTGCGACATCATCGCCGTGCGCGCGTTCCCGAAGTTCGTCGACTGGGCCTACGACCGCCAGGACGTCGTGCTCGAGAGTTTCGCCAGGTACTCGCCGGTGCCGGTGATCAACATGGAGACCATCACCCATCCGTGCCAGGAACTGGCGCACGTGATGGCCCTGCAGGAGCATTTCGGTACCCAGGACCTGCGCGGCAAGAAGTACGTGCTGACCTGGACCTACCACCCCAAGCCGCTGAACACCGCCGTGGCCAACTCGGCGCTGACCATCGCCACCCGCATGGGCATGGACGTGACGCTGCTGTGCCCGACCGCCGACTACATCCTCGACGAGCGCTACATGGGCTGGGCCGAGCAGAACGTGGCCGAGAGCGGCGGTTCGCTGAAGATCAGCCATGACATCGACAGCGCCTATGCCGGTGCCGACGTGGTCTATGCCAAGAGCTGGGGCGCACTGCCGTTCTTCGGCAACTGGGAACCGGAGAAGCCGATCCGCGACCAGTTCAAGCACTTCATCGTCGACGAACGGAAGATGGCGCTGACCAACAACGGTGTGTTCAGCCACTGCCTGCCGCTGCGCCGCAACGTGAAGGCGACTGACGGCGTGATGGATTCGCCGCAGTGCATCGCCATCAATGAGGCCGAGAATCGCCTGCATGTGCAGAAGGCGATCATGGCCGCTGTTGCCGGCCGCTGATTCTTTTCGATTCGAACATTTCCGCCGGGCATGGCCCGGCGCTACCAGGACATACCCCCATGAGCAACAAAGACGTCGTTCTCGCCTTCTCCGGCGGCCTTGATACCAGCTTCTGCGTGCCGTACCTGCAGGAGCGCGGCTACAACGTGCATACCGTGTTCGCCGATACCGGCGGCGTGGATGACGAAGAGCGCGATTTCATCGAGAAGCGCGCCGCCGAGCTGGGCGTCACCAGCCACCAGACCGTTGATGGCGGTCCGGCCATCTGGTCCGGCTTCGTCAAGCCGTTCGTGTGGGCCGGCGAGGGCTACCAGGGCCAGTACCCGCTGCTGGTGTCGGACCGTTACCTGATCGTCGATGCCGCGCTCAAGCGCGCCGCCGAACTGGGCACCAACATCATCGCCCACGGCTGCACCGGCATGGGCAACGACCAGGTGCGCTTCGACCTGGCAGTGAAGGCCCTGGGTGACTACCAGATCATCGCGCCGATCCGCGAGATCCAGAAGGAACACACCCAGACCCGCGCCTACGAGCAGAAGTACCTGGAAGAGCGTGGCTTCGGCGTGCGCGCCAAGCAGCAGGCCTACACCATCAACGAAAACCTGCTGGGCCTGACCATGTCCGGCGGCGAGATCGATCGTTGGGAAGCACCGGGCGAGGGCGCCCGTGGCTGGTGCGCACCGCGCGCAGAGTGGCCGGAACAGGCGCTGACCGTCACCCTGAAGTTTGTCGAAGGCGAAGCCGTGGAGCTCAACGGCAAGGCGCTGCCGGGCGAGCAGATCCTGGCCCAGCTCAACAAGCTGTTCGCCCCCTATGGCGTCGGCCGTGGCGTGTACACCGGCGACACCGTGATCGGCCTGAAGGGCCGCATCGTGTTCGAGGCACCGGGCCTGGTCTCGCTGCTGGCCGCGCACCGCGCGCTGGAAGATGCGGTGCTGACCAAGCAGCAGAACCGCTTCAAGCCGGACGTGGCGCGCAAGTGGGTGGAGCTGGTGTACGAAGGCTTCTACCACGACCCGCTGAAGACCGACATCGAAGCCTTCCTGAAGTCCTCGCAGGCCAAGGTCAACGGCGAAGTGGTGCTGGAAACCCGTGGCGGTCGCGTCGACGCCGTTGCGGTGAAGTCGCCGCACCTGCTCAACACCAAGGGCGCCACCTATGCGCAGTCGGCCGACTGGGGCGTGGAAGAAGCCGAGGGCTTCATCAAGCTGTTCGGCATGAGCTCCACGCTGTACGCGCAGGTGAATCGCTGATCGATTGATCGACGTGTCCGGCGGGTGCGCGCTACCCGCCGGGCGTTGAACCGGACCGAGACCATGAACCTGCACGTCTGCACCGATAAACAGCGGCTCGATGTCGCGCTGATTCACCAGTATCTGTCGACCCAAGCCTATTGGAGCGAAGGGATTCCACGGGAAACGGTGCAGCAGGCGATTGACGGCTCGTTGTGCGTCGGCGGCTATCTGGACGATGGCAGTCAGGTCGCCTTTGCCCGGGTGATCACCGACGGTGCGACCTTCGGCTACCTGGCTGATGTGTTCGTGTTGCCCGGCCACCGCGGGCGCGGCTACAGCACGGCGTTGATCGAGGCGCTGCTGGCGCAGCCGGCGCTGCAGGGCCTGCGCCGTTTCATGCTTGCCACCCGCGACGCGCATGGCTTGTACGCGCGTTTCGGGTTCGCTGCGCCGGCGCGCCCGGAGCTGCTGATGGAAATAGTACGACCCACGATCTACCAGGATGCGGCCGTTGCCGCAGTGAAGGACTGACCCCGCATGCTCGAGAACACCCTTACCCACCTGCAGGCGCTGGTGTCCTTCGACACGCGCAACCCGCCGCGTGCGATCACCAGCGGCGGCATCTTCGACTACCTGCGCGACAACCTGCCCGGGTTCAATGTCGAGGTGATCGACCATGGCGCCGGCGCGGTCAGCCTGTATGCCGTGCGCGGTACGCCGAAGTACCTGTTCAACGTGCATCTGGACACCGTGCCGGACTCGCCGCACTGGAGTGCCGACCCGCACGTGATGCGCCGCCTGGACGACCGCGTGGTCGGCCTCGGTGTGTGTGACATCAAGGGTGCGGCTGCTGCGCTGGTGGCTGCAGCCAATGCCAGTGATGGCGACGCGGCGTTCCTGTTCTCCAGCGATGAAGAAGCCAACGACCCGCGCTGCATCGCCGCGTTCCTGGCCCGTGGCATCAAGTACGAAGCGGTGCTGGTGGCCGAACCGACCATGAGCGAAGCGGTGCTCGCGCATCGTGGCATCAGCTCGGTGCTGATGCAGTTCGCCGGCCGTGCCGGCCATGCGTCGGGCAAGCAGGATGCAGCCGCCAGTGCGCTGCACCAGGCGATGCGCTGGGGCAACCGCGCGCTGGACCATGTCGAATCGCTGGCCTCGGCACGCTTCGGTGGATTGACCGGCCTGCGCTTCAACATCGGGCGCGTTGAAGGTGGCATCAAGGCCAACATGATCGCGCCGGCGGCGGAAGTGCGCTTTGGTTTCCGGCCGCTGCCGTCGATGGATATCGATGCGCTGCTGGCGACCTTTGCCGGCTTCGCCGAACCGGAAGCGGCGGTATTCACCGAAACCTTCCGTGGCCCCAGCCTGCCGGCCGGCGATATCGCCGAAGCCGAGAACCGCCGCCTGCTGGCGCGCGACGTGGCCGACGCGCTGGACCTGCCGATCGGCAACGCTGTGGACTTCTGGACCGAGGCGTCGCTGTTCTCGGCCGCTGGCTACACCACGATGGTGTTCGGCCCGGGCGACATCGCGCAGGCCCATACCGCCGACGAGTTCGTGACGCTGGAGCAGTTGCAGCGCTACACCGACGCCGTACATCGGATCATCGCCGCCGGCGCCTGATCGACCCACAACGCCGCTGCGCTTCTGCGCGGCGGAACTGCAACGCGGCGACCGCCGCCTGTGACGAAACCGAAATGTCTCCTGCCCTCCAGCCCCACCGCCAGACCCGCCAAACCATCGTGCGCCTGCTCTCGAGCATGGCCAGCGCGAAGGAGATCAGCCAGTACCTCAAGCGCTTTTCGCAGCTGGACGCCAAGCGCTTCGCCGTGGTCAAGGTCGGCGGCGCAGTGCTGCGCGACGATCTCGACGCGCTGACCTCCTCGCTGTCGTTCCTGCAGGAAGTCGGCCTGACTCCGATCGTGCTGCATGGCGCCGGCCCGCAGCTGGATGCGGAACTGTCGGCCGCCGGCATTGAAAAGCAGACGGTCAACGGCCTGCGGGTGACCTCGCCGGAAGCGCTGGCCATCGTGCGCCGGGTGTTCCAGCAGTCCAACCTGCGCCTGGTCGAAGCCCTGCAGCAGAACGGCGCGCGCGCCACTTCCATCACCGGTGGCGTGTTCGAGGCGGAGTACCTGGGCCTGGATACCTACGGCCTGGTCGGCGAGGTGAAGAAGGTCAACCTGGCACCGATCGAAGCCAGCCTGCGCGCAGGCTCGATACCGGTCATCACCAGCCTCGGCGAGACCGCCGGCGGGCAGATCCTCAACGTCAATGCCGATTTCGCCGCCAACGAACTGGTGCAGGAACTGCAGCCGTACAAGATCATCTTCCTGACCGGTACCGGCGGGCTGCTGGACGAAGAGGGCAGCGTGATCGATTCGATCAACCTGTCCACCGAGTACGACCACCTGATCGCACAGCCGTGGATCCACGGCGGCATGAAGGTGAAGATCGAACAGATCAAGTCGCTGCTGGACCGGCTGCCGCTGGAATCGTCGGTGTCGATCACCCGGCCCGCCGACCTGGCCAAGGAACTGTTCACCCACAAGGGCTCGGGCACGCTGGTGCGGAAGGGCGAGAAGGTGCTGCGTGCAACCGCCTGGAGTGAGCTGGACCTGCCGCGCCTGAAGGGCCTCATCGAGTCCAGTTTCGGCCGTACCCTGGTGCCGGACTATTTCGAGAAGACCACGCTGCTGCGCGCCTACATCAGCGAGAACTACCGCACGGCGGTGATCCTCACCGATGAGGCCGAGGGCGTGTACCTGGACAAGTTCGCCGTGCTCGACGATGCGCAGGGTGAAGGCCTTGGCCGCGCCGTCTGGAACGTGATGCTGGAAGAGACCCCGCAGCTGTTCTGGCGCTCGCGCAACGGCAACCCGATCAACCATTTCTACTACGCCGAATCCGATGGCTGCTACAAGCAGGGCCATTGGAAGGTGTTCTGGTACGGTGCCGATGGCATCGACCGGATCAGGACCTATGTCGACCATTGCGCCGTGCGTGCACCGAGCCTGGAGGGCTGAGCGCGATGAATCATGCAGACTGGACCAAAGTACCCACGTTGACCGGCACGCATGCGCGGCTGGAACCGCTGCAGATGAGCCATATCGATGGCCTGCGCGGTGCGTTGGGCGACGGCGCGCTGTCCCGGCTCTGGTACACCCAGGTGCCTGATGCGAAGACCATGACCAGCTATGTGCAGGCCGCGCTGCAGGCGCAGACCGAGGGCAAGGTGCTGCCGTTCGTAGTGTTCGATGCCAACGACCAGATCGTCGGTACCACCCGCTACTACGACCTGCAGGCGGACGTGCCGCGGCTCAGCATCGGCTACACCTGGTATGGCGAGTCGGTGCAGCGCACCGGGGTCAACTCCGAAACCAAGCTGATGCTGCTCAGCCATGCCTTCGAGCGGCTGGAATGCCTGAGCGTGGTGTTTGAAACCAGCTGGTTCAACTTCACCTCGCGCACTGCGATCGCACGCCTCGGCGCCAAGCAGGATGGCGTGCTGCGCAATCACCGTCGCCATCCCGACGGCACGCCGCGCGACACCGTCATCTTCTCCATCATCGACGCGGAATGGCAGGGCGTGAAACGCCACCTGCAGCACCGCCTCGACTCGCACGCATGAGCACGCACGCATGAGTACTTCCTCCTCGTTCACCGTCGGCATCGTCGGCGCCCGCGGCCATACCGGCGCCGAGCTGATCCGGCTGGTGGCCGCGCATCCGAACCTGCAGCTCGGCTTCGTCTCTTCGCGCGAACTGGCCGGGCAGCGCGTGTCCGACCACTACCCGCAGTGGCAGGGTGAACTGCAGTTCGAGAATCTCGACGCCGATGCTGTTGCCGCCAAGGGCGTGGATGCGGTGATCCTGGCGCTGCCCAACGGCCTTGCTGCTCCGTTCGTGGCGGCGCTGGAAACGGCGAAGCCGGACACGGTGATCGTCGACCTGTCGGCCGACTACCGTTTCGACACCGCCTGGTACTACGGCCTGCCCGAGCTTACCCGCGACCGTTACAACGGCCAGAAGCACATCAGCAATCCCGGCTGCTATGCCACCGCGATGCAGCTGGCGATCCATCCGTTGCGGGATCTGCTGGCAGGCCCGCCGCAGTGCTTCGGCGTGTCCGGCTACTCCGGCGCTGGCACCTCGCCGTCGGACAAGAACAACGTCGAGCTGCTGACCGACAACCTGATGCCGTACGCGCTGACCAACCACGTGCACGAGCGTGAGGTGTCCGTGCAGCTCGGCGTGGCGGTCGAATTCATGCCGCACGTCGCGCCGCATTTCCGTGGCATCACCCTCACCGCCAACCTCTGGTTGAACCGTGTGCAGACCCGCGAGCAGATCGTCGAGCGCTTCCAGCAGGCCTATGCCGGTGAAGCACTCATCGAGGTCGTGGACGAGGCGCCGTGGGTGAGCCGCATCGCTGGCCGCCATGGCGCCCAGGTCGGCGGCTTCACGCTGGCCCCGGGTGGCAAGCGGGTGGTGGTGGTGGCGACCCTGGACAACCTGCTCAAGGGCGCGGCCACCCAGGCCATGCAGAACCTCAATCTCGCGCTGGGCATCGACGAACTTACGTCGATCCCGCACTGATACGTACAGGAGCCCCCATGGCAGACCTTCTTTGGCAGAAGCCCGGCGTCGCTGTCGATGCCCAGATCCAGACCTTCCTCGCCGGCGACGACGTGATCCTCGATCGCGAATTCTTCCTGCATGACATCGCCGCCAGCGCCGCGCACGCGCAGGGCCTGCAGCACATCGGCATCCTCAGCGCCGACGAACTGGCAGGGTTGCTGCGCGAGCTGGAGGTGCTGGCGCAGGACTTCCGCGAAGGCCGCTTCGTGCTGGATACGCAGTATGAAGATGGCCATTCGGCCATCGAGGCACGGTTGACCGAGCGTCTTGGCGACGCCGGCCGCAAGATCCACACCGGCCGCAGCCGCAACGACCAGATCCTGGTCGCCACCCGGTTGTGGTTGAAGGAGAAGCTGCAGCGCGTAGCGCAGGTCAGCGCTGAAGTAGCCAAGGTCGCCCTTGACCGTGCGCAGGCCGAACAGCACCTGCCGATTCCCGGTTACACCCACATCCAGCGTGCGGTGGTGTCCTCGGCCGGCATGTGGTGGGCCGGTTGGGCCGAAGCCTTCATCGACAACGCTGTGCGTGCACGCGATACCCATGCGCTGATCGATGCCAATCCGCTCGGGACGGCCGCCGGTTACGGCGTGAACCTGCCGCTGGATCGCGAACACACCACCGCCGCGCTCGGCTTTGCGCGCATGCAGATCTCGCCGATCTATGCGCAGCTGTCGCGTGGCAAGTTCGAACTGGCCGCACTGGAAGCGCTGGGTGGCGCGACCCTGGACCTGCGCCGCATTGCCTGGGACCTTTCGCTGTTCACCAGCGCCGAATTCGGTTTCGTCGCATTGCCGGCGCAGTACACCACCGGCAGTTCGATCATGCCCAACAAGCGCAATCCGGACGTGATCGAACTGATGCGGGCGACCCATGCCAGTGTCGCCGCCGCACGTACCGAGATCGAGCAGCTGCTGTCGCTGCCGTCGGGCTACCACCGCGATCTGCAGTCGTCCAAGGGCGCGATCTTCCACGGCTTCGGTCGTGGCCTGGCCGCGCTGGAGCTGCTGCCGGCGCTGCTGGCCAACCTGGAATGGCGCGATGACAAGCTGCGTGCGGCGATCGATTCGGGCATGTACGCCACTGACGTAGCGGTGGAAGCTGCGGTCGCGGGCGTGCCCTTCCGCGAGGCCTACAAGGCCGCTGCCGCCGGTGCCGACAGCGCGGGGCAGGGGCGTACGCCGGAAGGCAGCCTGGCGGCGCGTGTATCGCCGGGTTCGGCGTCGGACCTGCGCCTGGATGAACTGCGCGCGCGCTGGCAGGCGCTGTCCTGATGGCCGGCACCGTTTACCTGGTGCTGGCGATGCGTCAGCCCGGTTTCACCGACGCCGTGGTGCAACCGCACCGCGACTTCCTCGATGCGTTGCAGGCCGAGGGCAAGCTGCAGCTGACCGGCGGCTTTGCCGATGGCAGTGGCGGCGCCTATGTGCTGTGCAACGTCGACAGCCTGGCGCAGGCACAGGCCATCGTCGCCACCGATCCGCTGGTGACGATGCAGGCATCGGCGCTGAGCGTCCACGAATGGAATACCCGCTGAGGCGCCCCTGATGACCGTCCACGCCGCCACCGTTGCATCGCCGTTCCCCGAACAAGCGCTGCCGTCGTGGCGGCGTGCCGTGCTCAAGGTCGGCAGCAGCCTGCTCGCGGCCGACGGCGGTGGCCTGTCACCGCGTCATGCGCTGGGCCTGGCCCAGTTCGTCTCGGCCAACGTGCTGGCTGGGCGCGAAGTGGTCATCGTCTCCTCCGGCGCGGTGGCTGCCGGCCGCGCGATCCTGCCCAGGGCGGATGAGCCCGGTGCGGCGATGGCTGCACGGCAGGCGTTGGCGGCGCTTGGCCAGGCGCAGCTGATCGGTCTGTGGCAGCGCTTCTTCGAGCGGCCGGTGGCGCAGGTGCTGCTGACCCATGACGATCTGCGCAACCGCCGTCGCTACCTCAATGCGCGTGCAACCCTCAACGAGTTGTTGCGGCTGGGTGCGCTGCCGGTGGTCAACGAGAACGACACCGTATCGGTGGACGAGCTCAAGCTCGGCGACAACGACAACCTGGCCGCGACCGTGGCGGCGCTGGTCGATGCCGATGCACTGTTCATCGCCACCGACATCGATGGTCTCTACAGTGCCGACCCGCGCGCGCACGCAGATGCACGGCCGCTGCACGACGTACCCGAGTTGAATGATGCCGTGCTGGCGATGGCCGGTGGTGCTGGTTCAGTCGCCGGTACCGGCGGCATGCGCACCAAGCTGGAGGCCGCCGCCAAGGCCGGCCGTGTTGGCATCGAAACCTACCTGTTCAACGGCCGCAGTGGCGAGGTGGTGCGCGCGCTGGCGCAGGATCGCCTGTTCGGCACCCGCATCCACGCCGCGCGCAGCCGCGAAGCGGCCCGCAAGCACTGGTTGCGGCACGCACCACTGGCCGAAGGCGCGATCCTGATCGATGCCGGCGCCGCCCAGGCGATGCGTGAGAAAGGCGCCTCGCTGCTGCCCGGTGGCATCACCGGTGCCGATGGCGCGTTCCGCCGTGGTGACATGGTGCAGGTGTGCTGGAACACTGAAGCCGGTCGGGTCTGCGTGGCCCGTGGTGTCAGCCAGTACGCCGCCGATGACGTGCGCCGCATTGCCGGCCGCCACACCCGCGATATCCAGACCGTGCTCGGCTACAACTACGGCGGTACCGTCGTTCATCGCGACGATCTGGTGCTGCCATGAACCCATTGCAGGATGTCCCGATGAGTGAGATCGAATCGCAGGCCCGCGCCTGCCGTGACGCAGCCCAGGTGGTCGCTGGCCTCGACAGCGATGCCCGCAGGGCGCTGCTGCTGGCGATGGCGCAGGCGCTGGAGGTCAATGCCGGGCAGATTCTTGCGGGCAATGCGCGCGACCTGGCCGCCGCCCGCGACAAGGGCGTGGGCAGCGCGATGCTCGATCGCCTGGCGCTGGACCCGGCGCGCCTGCTGGCAATGGCCGATGCGGTTCGTGAGGTGGCGGGCCTGCCGGACCCGGTCGGGCAGGTGACCCGCGACGACGTGCGTCCGAACGGCATCCGCGTGCAGAAGGTGCGCGTGCCGCTGGGTGTGATCGCGATGATCTACGAAGCACGCCCGAACGTGACCGCCGAAGCCGCCGCGCTATGCCTGAAAGCGGGCAACGGCGTGATCCTGCGTGGCGGTTCGGAGGCGATCCATTCCAACACCGCCATCGCCCAGGCGTTGGCCGGGGCATTGAAGGCCAACGGCGTTCCCCCTGCCGCGGTGACGGTGCTGACCGACCTGCGCCGCGAAGCCATGCTGGAACTGCTGCAGCTGCATGAACTGATCGACCTGGCCATCCCGCGCGGTGGCGAAGGCCTGATCCGCTTCGTTGCAGAACACGCGCGGGTGCCTGTGATCAAGCACTACAAGGGTGTCTGCCACCTGTTCGTGGATGCCAGTGCCGACCCTGCCAAAGCGCTCGATCTGCTGGTGGATGGCAAGTGCAGTCGCCCGTCCGCGTGCAATTCACTGGAAACCCTGCTGGTGCACCAGGACATTGCCGCAGACTTCCTGCCGCGTGCTGCGCAGGCGCTGGCCGAACGTGGCGTGCAGCTGCGTGC
Organism: Stenotrophomonas sp. HMWF023; assembly: GCF_003060985.1. Taxonomy (NCBI): domain Bacteria; kingdom Pseudomonadati; phylum Pseudomonadota; class Gammaproteobacteria; order Lysobacterales; family Lysobacteraceae; genus Stenotrophomonas; species Stenotrophomonas sp. HMWF023. The sequence goes on along the minus strand of NZ_QAIJ01000315.1, from coordinate 16,854 downwards.
CGACGAGCGCGCACAGCCGTTGCTGCCGGGAAGCATCGCGGCCAGTGAGGACGACTATGCCGCCGAGTTTCTTGACCTGGTACTGGCGGTCCGCGTGGTCGACGATCTTGATGCAGCGATCGCGCACATCCGCACCTACACCTCCGACCACACTGAAGTGATCGCGACCGAAGACGTGGCCAGTGCCGAGCGTTTCGTCAACGCGTTGCGCTCGGCGGTGGTGATGGTCAACGCGTCTTCGCGTTTTTCCGATGGCGGCCAGCTTGGCCTCGGCAGCGAGATCGGCATCTCCACCACGCGCCTGCATGCCTACGGCCCGATGGGACTGGAAGCGCTCACGGTCGAACGTTTCGTAGTGCGCGGCGAAGGCCAGGTCAGAAGGTAGGTTCACGGCCGGGCTGCGCCCGGCCGGCCCCCCCTTACTGCAACAGCTGCTCAGTCATGCCCAGCGGCCGCGCATGCTCATCCATGTGCAGGGTGATGGCCTTCGCATTGAACATCTGTTCGGCGAGCTGATCACTGGCGCCAAGCGAATGGGCGATCTCCGAGCGGCTGGCGTCCTCGCGTGGGTTGCGCCGTTCGCGGCCGGCGAAGCGGTAGCGGTTGTATTCGGCCCAGGCGATCAGCAGCAGCGCGCAGCCGGCCAGGATCACCGGCAGGGCGATGATCACGAACGGATCCAGCTGCTGCTTGCGCTCGTACAGCTGCAGCCACGCCTGCTGGCCACCCAGCAGCCAGGACACCAGGGTGACCAGCGGCGCCCATAGATAGAAGTAGAACCCCCAGAACGCCAGGGTCACAAACCCCCAGGCGGTGCGCTGCAGGCGGGGCTGCTGGCGCGGTTTCTGGATCAGGCGCGAGTCGAAGCGGTTGGACGGCTTGCTGGCCGCCGTCTGGCGATGTGCGTTCATCGGATACCCCTGTCTGGGCTGACCCAGGTTGCACGCTTACCACGCCGCCTGAGCAGGGTTTTGGGCAGCGCCACCAGCGTGGTGAACAGGCTGATCAACCAGTACGCCATCGGGTACCAGATGACCCAGAAATAGTTGCGGCCGATATGCGTTTCGTAACGCCTGTCGATGATCAGGCTGCTGGCGAACTGCAGCAGGCAGACCAGCGCCAGGATCACGCCATGCCATTGCGGCAGCAACGTGTCGATGTACAACTGCGGTGGCATCGGGATGAACTTGCCCAGCGCCCACAGCAGCACGATCGCCAGCATGGTGTAGGCCCACAGCACGCTGAGGATGTATTCCAGCAGCACGCCCCACATGCGCCGCTTGCGCCAGCTGAACAACGAGGAGCCATGGCGCAGCAGCACTTCCACGCCGCCCTGTGCCCAGCGCAGGCGCTGCCGCCACAGTCCTTTCAATGTTTCCGGCATCAGGATGAAGCACAGCGCGTTGGGTTCGTAACGGATGTCCCAATGATCCAGCTGCAGCCGCCAGCTGATGTCGATGTCCTCGGTGACCATGTCATCGGCCCAGTAGCCGATGCGGTGCAGGGCCGTGCGACGGAATGCGGCGATGACGCCGGAAACGGTGAAGATGCGGCCGTAGACACGCTGGGCGCGCTTGATCATGCCGATGATCGAGGAGAACTCCGCCACCTGCAGGCGGCCGAGCAGGGTGGAGCGGTTGCGGATGCGCGGGTTGCCGGTTACTGCGCCCACGCGCGGGCCGCTGGTCAGGTGCCAGACCATCCAGTGCATGGCGAATTCTTCCAGCATGGCATCGCCATCGATGCACACCAGGTATTCCGATCGCGCAGCCAGGGCACCCATGCGCAGCGCGTTGGCCTTGCCCAGGTTGCGGTCCAGATGGACCACACGCAGACGCGGGTGCAGGGCCGCAAGCGCGTCCAGGCGCGTGCCGGTGTCGTCGCTGCTGCCATCGTTGATGGCGATCACTTCGAAGTCCGGATAGCGCTGGGCCAACGCCGCACCGAGGGTGTCATCCAGGTTCGCTGACTCGTTGTGGCACGGAATCAGCAGGCTGGCGAACGGATACTCCGCCATGGGTGGTGGATCGTTGCGCGGCCGCGACTTCCGCTCACGGCGGAAGAAGTAGTACAGGCCACCGGACATCCAGAAGAACGCCATCACCATGGGGTAGAAGAAGGCGAACTGGAACATGGCGTTGAGCCACGGGTTCATGTCCACGTCACTTCTCCGGATACGGGAAGTTGCGCGCGGACATCGCCGCGCGTGCATCCTGGGTCGACGGCTTGTCGGCGATGAAATCGTCCGGGTACCACGCGAAATGACGCACGCCCTGCGCCTGCAGGCGACGGATCTGCGCGCGCAGCTGTTCGCCGCTGATCGGCGTCTGCGTGCGCCAGTCCACGGTCTGCAGCTCGAACATCGTGTGCTTCAGGTCCGGGTCGTGCTCGCGCACTGCCACGACCAAGCGGTCCATCCAGCGCTGGGGACGGCGGCTGCCTTCCATCCACGGCATCGCCATCAGCGCGGTGCGGTCGTAGGCCTGGTTGAACAGGTCCAGGCGCTGGGCGAACCATGCCGCACTCTGCGGCTCCAGCACCGGCTGCGCGTACAGGTTGCGCACGGTGCCCAGCTTCGGGCGCCAGCGTTGTGCGCTGTCACGCAGTTCCAGGGTGAAATCGATCAGCGCCTGGGTGCGGCCACCGTCGCTGCCTTCCTGTGGCAGCTGCGCCAGTTCGGTATCGCGTACGTAGCCGTCATCATGGAACAGCAGGCCTTCGAAGTACGAATTGATCGCCAGGTCTTCGTAGATGTCCTTGATGATCTGCCGTGCCTGCGGCTTGGTGAAATCCAGGCGGTACATGCCATCGCGTTCCGGGCTCTGGATACCCAACGCCGCACGTTGCGCAGTGTCGGGCAGTTCATAGCCCAGCACCGGCAGCCACGCGTAGACCTTCACCCCGGCACGGGTTTTCAGCTGCCAGGCGACACGGTTGAACAGGTCCGCGCGCATCGGCAGGTGCCGGTTCGGGAAGTACAGGGCATCGGCGGTGTTGTTGCCGTCCGGGTCGGCGAAGGCCTGCAGGTAGACATGGGTCGGGCCGATCCGCTTCACGCGCTCGATCAGGGCATCCAGGTTGCGCGCCTGTTGTGCAGGGTCGCTGTCGTAGACCGAATCCAGGTCGATCTGCAGTGCACGGGTACCGTCCAGGTTGACGTTGCGACGCAGCTCGAAGGCCAGCGAGGTGACGTTCGGATTGCTGGTCACCAACAGGCGTGCCAGGCCGTGCAGGTCGGCGGTTACCTGCGTGCTGCGTCCTTCCAGGTCGAAGGACACCGGCATGCCCAACTGCTCGGCGATGTCGTTGCTCAACTGGTTGTAGGCGGCATACGGCCAGACGATCGCTTTCGGGCGTACCCCCAGTTCCTTCTCGATGCGCTGCACGCTGCGGCCTAGATCGTCGCGCAGGCGCTTCTCGTACTCCTGCGCGCTTTCATAGCGCTGTGCCTTCGGGTCGTAGATGCGGGTGATCACCGCCGGGGTCTGGTTGCCCTGCGGGTTGGACTGCACGCCGTGGTGCAGGTTGTCGGTATGGCTGGCCAGTTCGATCAGGCCGCTGGCCTGCATCTCGCGCAGCTGGTCCCAGGTCAGGAAATCGTCATGGCCGAACGGACGGTAGCCGTAGTCGATGGTGCGGCCCGGTGCCATGTCCACGTAGTCGGTGATCACCGCCACCAGCGCCGGATAGTTGTACGCACGCAGCAGCGGATAGACACGGCTGTACACGCTGCGCAGGCCGTCGTCGAAGGTCAGCAGCACCGGCCGCGGCGGCAGCTTTGCTTCTCCACGCGAAGCCTTGATCAGCTGCGACAGCGACACCGGGTGATAGCCATGGGCGGACAGCCAGTCCAGGTGTGCGGCGAAGTTCTGCGTGCTGACCGCGTAGGCGTCGGCATCCGATTTTTCCAGCACATCATCGCGCACGTCGTGATAGCTGAGGACCAGCAGGCCGTTGTCTGCCGCGTCCAGTTCCGCGGCCGAGCGGGCGCGTTGGGCTGCGGCGGGCAGGGCCAGGAACAGCAGCGCCAGCAGCAGTACGGTCGTCAGGTTGCGAAGCATCCGTTCCATCTCATTCTCCCCAGCGCAGCGCGGCATCGAAGCCGATATGTCGTTCACGTTGGCCGTCGTAGACCGGCCGCGACCAACTCACGCCGTACTCGAGGATCCGCCCCTGATCGAACTGCCATTCGTGGCGATAGGCCACGGTCGGAATGATTGAACTGCCAAATCCTTCCTGCCAGTAGTTGCCAACGGACACCGTCAGGCGATGGCGGAAGTGGCGCTCGTAATGGCGCCACAACTGCTGGTCGATGCGCAGGCCCACTTCCACCGAACGATCCCGCGAGGGGTTGAAGTACGGCGCATCGTCGCGGCTGCCACGGCTGGTGTAGACACTGCCCAGGCCATCGATCAACAAGCGGGGGCGGGTCAACAGCCGTTGTTCGATCGCGCTGTTCAGCGTGTCGCGGCGGTTGCCATCGTCGTAACGGAACTGGCTGCCACCGATGCTCCAGTGCGTGCGTTCGTTGCGCGTGTAATCCACGGCAACTGCAACGCTGTCGGCGGTGATGCCGGCGACGCGCGCCTGCATCGAGGCTTCCGGGTCATTGCGGGCGGCCGTTACGCCAGCGTGCCAGCGGTCGTTGAATTGCCAGCCGACGCTGCCACGCAGGCCGGTGTCACCGATGCTGTCGTTGGGGCGCATCACCGCTGCCTCCGCGTCGACGCGGTCGAAGCGGTAACGCACGCCGGCACCGACCCACAGCGGATCGATATCCTGATCCTGGAAGGTGACCGAACGGCGGTCGGCGAAGGCGAACAGTCGCCAGCGGTCGTCGAGAACCGGCGAGGCGACTTCCATGCCGTAGTGCAGGTCGTCGTTGCCCAGCGGCGAGGTGCCGCCACCGCCGGAACTGCGGCCGCCCTCGACCTTGGCTAACAGCTGCCAGCCGCGATGCGCGCGCCAGTCGCGGTCCATGCGCTGCACCGACGGCTGGCTTGGATAGCGGGCCAGCAGATCGTCATGCAGCGGTCGCGCCAGGTCGTCGCGTTGCAGCTGCACGTAGGATTCGTACATGCCCAGCCGCGGCGCGATGTCACGCGGGTCCAGGGTGTAGGCCATCTGGTGACGTTCCAGTGCGCGCCGTGGCCAGCCGCGCATCTGGTAGACGCTGCCCAGCGAGGTCTGCAGGCTGCCATTGCCCGGGCCGACGTCGACCAGCGCTTCCAGCTCGCGCTGGGCCGTGGGCAGATCGCCGCTGTAGGCCCGCACCATCGCCAGGTTCAGGTCGGCTTCGTAGCGCGCCCAGTTCTGGAAGGGTGTCTTGCCACCGCCCCAGCGCCATGCAGGTTCATCCTTCTGCCACGCCTGCAGGTAGCCCACCGCCTTCTCCGCCTGCTCGGTCTCCAGGTAGGCATAGGCCAGCTCCGAGCGCGACTGGAAGCGCGAGGGATCGTTCTTCGCGGCGGCCTCCAGCAACGGGATGGCCTCTTCCGGATTCTGGGTGGACATCAGCGAATCGCCGACCGCTGGCAGCACGTAATCGGGCAGGGCATGGCCCTCGCGCTGCAGCGCCCGGGCCTCGTCGCGCACCTGCGCGTGGCGGGCCAGGCGGTTGAGCAGGATCAGCCGGTCCATGCGGATCCGCAGTGGCGCCTGCGCCTGCGCTGTGCCATCGCGCTCGACGTACTGCTCCATTTCCGCCAGCGAAGCCTCGGCCTCGTCCAGCCGGGTGTCTTCGGTTTCCCCGTAGGCCAGGCTCCAGTTGACCAGCTTGGCTACGTAATTGGCTTCCAGCCGCGCTTTCTGGTCCTGGTCGAACAGGTTGGGCCGCGCCTGGTAAAGCCGCCACGCGCGATGGGCATTGCCGATGTCGCCCAGGGTCAATACCTGCAGCTTGTACAGCAGGTCGTCGTCGGGTTCGCGCAGCTGCGCGCGCTCGATCGCTGCCAGGGCATCGACCCAGCGTGCCTGGTCACGGTAGTGACCGATCTCGGCGAGCCGGTCGGCGCGCGTGGTCGAGGTGGGCGGCGGCGCCGCATCAGCCCAGGACGCCAGAGTGGCGCAGGCCAAGCCGACGCAGAACGCCAGCGGACGGTAGACAACCATGAGACCCCCTAAGCATCCATACCTGAACGATGTGCTTAAAGTGTGACGCACATCACATGCCAACCGTTGCTGACGCTTTGCCAATGCAGGCAGTTGCGGTCCGTACCAGATTGACGGAAAGTCCGTGAAGGATCGGCCAACCCTTCTTCAACTCATTGTTGTAACAGGTATTTTTTGAGTGCTTCGGTGCCAGGGGATGGCAGCACGGCACGTCCCCGGGGCGTCCGGCACACCAAGCTGCACCCGATTCTGGACGCGAACCGGGTCAGCTTTGGACACGCTACGTCACCCGCTGCGGTGGCGGTGTGTAGACGGCGGCAGTGTGGTGTGTGGGGTGGTCGGCTGCGCGGTGAGGACGTCAGGCAGCCTGGCCGGTCACCACAGGTCTTCCAGTTTGCGCGGCTTGCAGGCCACCCACGAGGCGCACAGCATCAGTACCGCACAGCCGAACAGGAATGCGAAGGGCAGGGTCCAGCCCTCGCTGACGGTGTGCAGCCAGCCGACCAGGAACGGGCCCAGGCAGCTGAAGCTGTAGCCCACGCCCTGCATGAAGCCGGACAAGGCCGCCGAGCCCGTGGGGGTGCGCGTGCGCAGATTGATCAGGGTCAGCGCCAGCGGGAACGTGGATGGCCCCACGCCCAGCAGGCAGGCCCACAGCAGCGGCGCCTTCATCGGGGCGAACAGCAGGCCGGCGAAGGCGATGACGAAGGCGGAGAAGCCGATCAGCACCAGCGGGAAGGGATTCTGCAGGCGCACCGCCAGCGAAGGGATCACCAGCGATGGCAGCAGGCCCAGGGCCGAAAACACCGCCACCATCACTCCGCCGAAGGCGGGCGTGGCACCGGCTTCGACCACGATGCGCGGCAGCCAGGTGAACATCGAGTAGGTCATCAGCGAGGTCATGCCGAACATCAACGTCATGCTCCAGCCCAATGACGTGCGCCAGACCTTGCCGTGCGGCTGCACGGTGGGATCGTTGCTGTCCAGCACCGGTTTCGGTGCACGGCGCGCCAGCAACAGCCATGGCAGGGTGGCGGCCAGCGCCAGCAGCGCCCACATGCCCAGCGACACCCGCCAGCCTGCGGCGTTGGCCATCGGCACCGCCAGCAGCGCCGGCATCATCGTGCCCAACTGCAGCACGCTGATGTACAGCGTGCTCATGGTGCCGACCTTGTTGGCGAAGTAGCGCTTCACCAGCGGCGGCACCACCACGTTGCCGATACCCATGCCCGCCAGTGCGATCACCGAGCCCAGCAGCAGGGTGCCGACATTGCCGGCACTGGAGCGCAGCAGCAGGCCGGTGGCGGCCATCAGCATGGCCAGCAGGGTGGTGCGCTCAAGGCCCAGGCGTCGTGCCAGCGCCGGGGTGGCAACGCCGAACAGTGCGAACGAAGCGGTCGGCAGCATACCCAGCACGCCGGTCATGGTGGTGCCGAAGCCGAACTGCTGACCCAGCACGTCCAGCAGCGGGGTGATCGAAGTGACGGCGGTACGCAGGTTGACCGCTGCCAGCAGGATTGCGGCGAACGCCAGCAGGCGACCGTGCAGCAACGATGGCGAAGGGGAGGTGGGGGACGTCATGCGGTGTTCCTTGCAGGTGGCGCACGCCGTGCAGGTGGCGTGCAGCGCCCGCACCGGACGGGGCCGGTGTGGCAGGTGGGGGAGTGGCGGCCATTGTACGTGGCCGGCCGCGTCAGGTCCTCGACCCCGGTCCGGGGTGGCACGTCGCCGATGGTGGCGCAGCCGTGTGTCCCGGATTGCAGACACAAAAAAACCCGGAGGACGGTGATGTCTTCCAGGCTTCTTGATGACCACCGAAGTGGTCGGGGAGACAGGATTCGAACCTGCGACCTCTACGTCCCGAACGTAGCGCTCTACCAGACTGAGCTACACCCCGAAGGGAGCCGCCTATTCTAGCCATTTCCCCCGATGGCGGCAAGGGGGAAGACCGTTCTGCTTCGCTGCCGTAACAGCGACTCCTGCGGGAACAAAAAAGCCTGGAAGACTTCACCAGGCTTCAATGCGACCACCGAAGTGGTCGGGGAGACAGGATTCGAACCTGCGACCTCTACGTCCCGAACGTAGCGCTCTACCAGACTGAGCTACACCCCGAAGGAGCCGCCAAGAATACGGTGTGAAGGCCGTATCGGCAACCCTTTTTTACAGTTTCAACGCACTTCCTTGTCGGTGCGGGCGCTTTCGCGCGCTTCGAACCACATCCCGTTGAGGATGGCCACGACCGAAGCCAGGCCAGCGCCGAGAATCCAGGCGAAATACCACATGGTCAATCTCCTATGTGCGAGGGGTGTGCCGACCCTGGGCCGGCACACGGGCAATCAGTACGCGTTGGGGTTGTCGTCCATGTCTTCGACCGTCGTCTTGCCCTTCAGTACGCGGTACACCCAGGTGGTGTAGGCGAGGATGATCGGCAGGAAGATGGCCGTGGCCAGCAGCATGACCCACAGCGTGAGGTGGCTGGACGAACTGTCCCAGACGGTCAGGCTGGAGGTGGGCTGGCTGGAGGACGGCAGCAGGAACGGGAAGATCGCAAAGCCGACGGTGAGGATGATGCCGGCAATGGACGCGCCCGAGGCGATGAAGGCCAGGCCGCCACGACGAGCGCGCAGCAGTACCGCACTGGCAAGTGCGCCCAGCAGGCCCAGCACCGGGAACACCAGCGTTGCCGGCATGCTGCTGTAGTTGCGCAGCCAGCCGCCTGCGGCGGTACCCAGTTCGGCGGTCTTCAACAGCGGATTGGTCGGCCCGTCGGTCACCACCTGCGAGGTGATCTGATAGCCCGGCAGGCCGAAGGCCACCCAGGCGCCGGCAGCGGCGAACAACACGAAGCTGATGATGGCGGCGACACTGCCGTAGCGCGCTGCACGTTCGGCCACCGGGCCGTCGGTCTTGAGCACCAGCATGGCCGCACCGTGCGACACCAGCATGGCCACGCTGATCAGGCCGGCAATGAGCGCGAACGGCGTGAGCAGGCCGAAGAACGAACCGGTGTAGGTCACGCGCAGCGTGTCATCGAAGTGGAACGGCACACCCAGCAGCACGTTGCCCACCGCGACGCCGGCAATCAGGCCCGGCAGCAGGCCACCGACGAACAGCACGCGGTCCCAGTTGTCGCGCCAGCGCTTGGACGGCAGCTTGCTGCGGTACTTGAAGCCGACCGGGCGCAGGATCAGCCCGAACAGCATCGCAAACACCGCCAGGTAGAAGCCGGAGAAGCTGACCGCATACAGCGGCGGCCATGCGGCGAAGATCGCGCCGCCACCCAGCACCAACCAGACCTGGTTGCCTTCCCAGACCGGGCCGACGGTGTTGATCACCAGCCGGCGTTCTTCATCGGTCTTGGCCACGAACGGCAGCAGCGTGCCGACGCCCAGGTCGAAACCATCCATGACGGCCCAGCCGACCAGCAGGATGCCGAGCAGCAGCCACCAGATCACGCGGAGCGTGGTGTAATCGAGTGCAATGAATTCCATCTGGATTCTCCTGCCTCAGGCCTGGCCGGGGGCAACGGCATTGGGGGAAACAGGGCGGATGTCGGCCTGCAGCGTCGGCAGAATGTCATCAGGACCCTTGCGGACCGCCTTCAGCATCAGCTTGATTTCGATGATCAGCAGCACCGTGTACAGGCTGGTGAACACCGCCAGCGTGGTCAGGATTTCATGCAGTGCCAGGCCCGATGCCGCATAGAAGGTGGGCAGCACGCCGTCCACCGCCCACGGCTGGCGGCCGTACTCGGCCACGAACCAACCGCATTCGATCGCGATCCACGGCGCCGGCAGGCTCCACACGGCCAGCTTCAGGAACCAGCGCTTGTCCTGGAAGTTGTTGCGGCAGGAGTAGTAGAAAGCCAGCGCGAAGAAGGCGATCAGGTAGAAGCCCAGCCCGGCCATGATGCGGAAGGTCCAGAACAGCGGCGCCACGCGCGGTACGGTATCCATCGCGGCCTTGGAGATTTCCTCCGGCGTCGCGTTGAGGATGTCTTCGCGGTAACGCTTCAGCAGCAGGCCATGGCCGAGATCCTGCCAATGGCGGTCGAACATTTCACGCGCTGCAAGATCGGTCTTGTCCTTCTTCACCCGTTCCAGTGCGCCATAGGCGATCTGGCCACCGCGGATGCGGTGCTCGGCACGGTCCACCAGTTCCAGGATGCCGGGAATCGGCTGGTCCAGCGAACGGGTGGCGATCAGGCCCATCAGGTACGGGATCTTGATCGCGTAGTCGTTGGTGTGTGTGTCCTGGTTGGGAATGCCGAAGGCGGTGAAGTCAGCCGGCGCACGCTCGGTCTCCCACATCGCTTCGATCGCGGCCAGCTTCATCTTCTGGTGTTCGCTGGCGGCGTAACCGCTCTCGTCACCCAGCACGACCACCGACAGCGAGGACAGCAGGCCGAAGGCTGCGGCCACCGCGAACGAACGGCGCGCCATGTCCCTGTGCTTGTTGCGCAGCAGGTACAGGGCGCTGATCGACATCACGAAGATCGCACCGGTCACGTAGCCGGCACTGACGGTGTGCACGAACTTGGCCTGTGCCACCGGGTTCAGCAGCACTGCGGCGAAGTCGACCACTTCCATGCGCATGGTTTCGGGGTTGAACACCGCACCGGTCGGGTTCTGCATCCAGCCGTTGGCGATCAGGATCCACACCGCAGACAGATTGGTGCCCAGCGCCATCAGCCAGGTCACGGTGAGGTGCTTGACCGGGCTCAGGCGCTTCCAGCCGAAGAAGAACAGACCGATGAAGGTGGCTTCCAGGAAGAACGCCATCAGGCCTTCGATGGCCAGCGGCGCACCGAAGATGTCACCCACGTAGTGGCTGTAGTACGACCAGTTCATGCCGAACTGGAACTCCATCACCAGGCCGGTGGCCACGCCGATGGCGAAGTTGATGCCGAACAGGGTGCCCCAGAACAGGGTCATCTGCCGCCAGACCTGCTTGCGGGTCATGACGTACACGCTTTCCATGATGGCCACCATGAAGGACAGGCCAAGCGTGAGCGGTACGAATAGGAAGTGGTACATCGCGGTCAGAGCGAATTGCAGCCGCGACAGTTCTACGACTGTCTGATCAATCATGGCCTGGCTACCTCGTTGGATAGTGCCGTTGCAGGTGGCGGGAAGGGTGGTCTACGGGGTGAATGATGTGACCGACTACTTCAAACAGCCTTGATCCAGATCAATGTATGAACAGATATTCAGGAGGATCGTATGCCAACCCGATGAAGACTGCGACCGCAGGCCGCAGGGGAAGGCTGTTGCCTGCGCCTACAATGCGGTCCATCCCCCTGCTGCCTGTGAAGAGCCTTGAGCGCTGCCGAACCGACCGCTGACGCCCCTGATCGGGATGACGAATCGACCCGCTTGCGGCGTGTCCGCACCGCGTGGCTGGCCGATCTGGCCCGTGCCGCGAAGGGACGGCAGCGGCTGGCGTCGTTGTGCATCAGCGTGTCCGGCGCGCTGTTGATCGGTCAGGCCGCCGCCATCGCCTGGCTGGTGCAGCAGGTGCTGGTCGAGCGCGCGCCGCTGGCCCAGGGCCTGCCGGTGCTGGCCACGCTGGCGGTGATACTTGTCGTGCGCACCCTGCTGGGCAGTGTCACCCAGGCTGCCGCCGGTGACGTTGCCGATGCCGCACGCCTGTCCCTGCGCGAGCGCGTCTTCGCGCGCCTGCTCGGGCATGGCCCGCTGTGGCTGCGGCAGCGCCGCACCGGCGAGTTGGGTGAGCTGATGCTGCATCACG
>NZ_QAIJ01000315.1:0-4982 GCF_003060985.1 Stenotrophomonas sp. HMWF023 | reverse complement strand
CGAGAACTACTACAGTGGTTTCCTGCCGGTGCGAACCGAAGTAGTGGTGGTGCCATTGCTGATCCTGGCCGCTGTGGCCTGGGTCGATTGGGTGGTTGCACTGATCCTGCTGTTCACCGCGCCGTTGGTGCCGTTTTTCATGATGCTGGTGGGCTGGGGCGCTGAAGCGGCCGGGCGCGCGCAGTTGGGCGAACTGGCGCGGATGAGCGGACACTTCGCCGATCGCATCAAGGGCCTGGGCCTGCTGCGCCTGTATGGCCGCGGGGAGGCCGAGCTGGCCGGCATCGAGGCTGCGGCCGAGGGCGTTCGCGTGCGCACGATGAAGGTGCTGCGCATCGCCTTCCTGTCCTCCACCGTGCTGGAATTCTTTGCGTCGGTCAGCGTGGCGATGGTCGCGCTGTATCTGGGCCTGAGCTATCTGGGCCTGATGTCGTTGCATGCGACCGTGCCGACGCTGGGGGCTGGCCTGTTCTGCCTGTTGCTGGCACCGGAGTTCTACGCGCCGTTGCGGCGCCTGGCCGCGCACTATCACGACCGTGCCAACGCGCTGGCCGCTGCCGCCGAGGTGGAGCGCCTGCTGCAGACGCTGCCGGAAGACGAGGCCACGATTGCAGAGGACGGCATGCCGTTGGCACCGGAGCCGGCCGAGGCTGCCTTGCCGCCGCTGCAGGCGCACGGTCTGGTACTGCGTCCGTTGGGCGCTACCCACGACGTGCTGCAGAACCTGGACCTGCAGCTGGAACCGGGGCAGCGCCTGGCCCTGGTCGGCCCCAGTGGCAGCGGCAAGAGCACGTTGCTGGAAGCGCTGGCCGGTTGGCTGCCGCCGCGCGCGGGCCGGGTGCAGCTGCGGCCGGGACTGCAGGTGGCCTATGCCAGCCAGCGTCCCTATCTGTTCCACGGCACCATTGCCGAGAACCTGCGCCTGGCCGATCCCGGTGCCAGCGACGCGCGCCTGCGCGCTGTTGCTGAAGCTGCACAGGTGCTGCAGTTCGCGCAACGCCTGCCAGAGGGGCTGGATACGCTGATCGGCGAGCGCGGCTTCGGCCTGTCCGGTGGCGAAGCACGTCGCATCGGCCTGGCGCGCCTGCTGCTGCGCGATCCGCAGGTGCTGCTGCTGGATGAGCCGACTGCTTTTCTCGACGCCGAAACCGAAGCGGCGCTGCTGCGCAGCCTGGCCGCGTATGCGCGCGGGCGGAGTGTGGTGGTGGCCACCCACAGCCCGGCGGTGATCGCCTGGGCCGACCGCTGCCTGCTGCTGCCAGATGGGCGTCTGGTTGAACCGGCACAGGCGGTACGCGCATGAGCCGCTCTTCCGATTCACTGCGCGCGGTGTTCCTGCGCCATCGCCCGCGCCTGCTGCTGGCGGTGCTGCTGCTGTGGACCACGATGCTGGCCGGCACCGCGCTGCTGGGCCTGTCCGGCGGCTTCCTGACCGCTGCAGCGCTGGCCGGTGCAGCGGGCCTTGGCCAGGGCTTCAATTTCTTCACTCCGTCGGCCGGCATCCGCGGGCTGACCATGGCGCGCATCGCATCGCGCTACTTCGAAAAACTGGTGGGGCATGACGCCACCCTGCGCATCGCCCGCGATCTGCGCGTGTGGTTCTTCCGCCGCGCGCTGCCGCTGGCGCCGGCACGGCTGGGCGCGACCCGCACTGGCGATCTGCTGGCGCGGCTGCTGGGCGACATCGGCGAAATAGACGGCCTGCTGGTGCGTGCCATCGGCCCGTTGCTGGCGCTGGCTGCGTTGACGCTGGTGGGCGTGGGCTCGGCGGCGTTGATCCTGCCATCGGCGGCGCTGCTGCTGGCGGTACTCGGGCTGCTGATCGGTGTTGGCGTGCCGTGGCTGGGCGTGAGGGGTCATGACAGCGAAGAGGCCGACCGCGCTGCACATCGAGCGGCGTTGCGCACGGCGGCATTCGAAGGGCTGGAAGGGGCGGCTGATCTGGCCGCGCTGCATGCCGGCAACGCCTGGCAGTTGAAGGTGCGGGTGGCGGCCAAGCAGGTGGCCTCACGCGATCGCCGCCGACGCCTGCGCTTGATTGCTGCATCAACGCTGCATGGTGTGCTGGCCGGGCTCGGCCTGGTGGCGATGCTGGCGCTGGCGCTGCATGCGGCCGAACAACAACGGATCGCGCCGGAAATGGCGGCCGGGCTGGTGTTCCTGACCGTAGCGATGATCGAGCTGTGGGCGGGCATGGGCCTGGCCTGGCAGTCGCTGCAATCAGGGCGCATTGCGGGCGCGCGTCTGCAGGCCATCGTCGAGCAACCGCCTTCGGTGCAGGAGCCTGCATCGCCGCAGCCACTTGCGCCGGCCGCGACCGTGCACTGGGACGACGTGCACTTCCAGTGGCCAGGCGCCGCGCGGCCGGTTCTGTGTGGCCTGCAGCTGACGCTGGCGCCGGGGGAGCGCATCGCCATCCGTGGCGACAGCGGCAGCGGCAAGACCACGTTGTCGAGCCTGCTGCTGCGTCTGTGGGATCCGCAGCAGGGACGGCTGACCTACGGTGGCCAGGACCTGCGCGATGTCGCCCAGGCCGACTGGCACCGGCATCTGGCATGGCTGCCGCAGAACGCACCGGTATTTGCCGGCAGCGTCGCCGAGAACCTGCGACTGGGCGATCCCGAGGCCAGTGACGAGGCGTTGTGGTCGGTGCTGCAACGGGTACGGCTGGGCGAATGGGCCGAGCGCAATGGCGGCCTGCAGGCCTGGGTGGGCGAGAACGGCGCGACGATGTCGGCCGGCCAGGCGCGTCGCCTGGCGCTGGCCCGCGCGCTGCTGCGCAATGCGCCGATCCTGCTGGTGGATGAGCCCACCGAAGGCCTGGACGTGGATACCGCGCGCGCACTGCTGCAGGACCTGCCAGCCCTGCTGGAAGGACGCAGCCTGTTGATGATCACCCACGATGACCTGCCCGCAGGTGTGGTGGATGTGCAGTACCGGTTGCGCGATGGGGTATTGGTCCGCGAACCGCTTCGGTAGATGCCGACCTTGGTCGGCATATCCACGCGTGGCGTGGATCTACAGTCGGCATATCCACGCGTGGCGTGGATCTACAGGGCAGCTACCGCGAAAACTCGCGCAGCATCACCGCGATCGAGGCCGCGTTGGCCAGCACGCACAGCCAGAACACCCACTGGAACTGCATCTTGCGATGTTTGTGGCGGAACACCGCCTGGCCGAGCAGTGCACCGGGCCAGCCGCCGGCAACGGCCAGCAGCTGCACCGTGCGTTCCGGCGTCCGCTGCTGTTTTCGCTGCGCTGCGCGCTTGTCGTGTCCATACAAACCAAACGACACCGCGCTGGTCAGCGCGCACCACGCGCCCAGCCACAGCGGAAACACGCCGCTTGCGGTCAAGCCGATCAACGCACCGAACGCGGCCAGTGCGAGATTGCGCCGCCACACCATTACAGTTCGTCGAGGAAGCCGCGCACGGCCGGGCCGAAACGTTCGAAGTCGACCAGGAACGCGTCATGGCCCTGCGGTGATTCCAGGCCGATGAAACGCGCATCCGCGCCGCCGGCGCGCAGGCCATCGGCCACCTGTTGCTGCTGCTGTACCGGGAACAGGATGTCGGTGTTCGCGCCAATTGCCAGCGCCTTGTCGACGCGGATACTGGCGAGTCCGGCCAGCACATCGCCATCGCCATATTCGGCCAGGTCGAACCAGTCCATCGAGCGGCTCAAGTACAGATAGCAGTTCGGATCGAAGAAGCGCACGAACCGGCGTGCATGTCCTTCCAGATAGCTTTCGACCTGGAATTCCAGACCGAACGGATCATCGTCGGCCTGGTCTGAATCCAGCCGCACGCGACCGAAGCGGCCATCCCATTCCAGCGCCGAGCGGTAGGTGATGACGCCCAGCTTGCGTGCCATGCGCATGCCCGATTCCGGGTATGCCTCATTGTCGTAGTGGCCGCCGTTCCAGCGCGGATCCAGGCGGATGGCTTCGCGCTGCAGCGAACGGATGGCGATCGAGAAGGGCAATGCCTGTGCGCTGCCGGAAATGTTGATATGGCTGCGGGCGATGCCCGGATGCAGCAGCAACACCGCCAGCGCCGTCATCCCGCCCATTGAATTTCCGATCACGCAGGCGAGCTGTTCGATGCCCAATGCGCGCACCACGTCGATCGCCGCGCGTGCGCCGTCTTCGATCGACAGTTCCGGAAAATCCAGGCGATACAGTTCGCCGCTGGCTGGATTGATCGATGCAGGGCCGGTGGAGCCCTTGCAGCTGCCCAGCGAGTTCACGCAGATCACGAACCAGCGGTCTGTATCGATCGGCTTGCCGGGGCCGATCATGGCTTCCCACCAGCCTGGCGCAGGATTGGCTTCGTTGGCCGCCGCATGCGCGTCGGGCGACAGGCCGGTGACGATCAGGATCGCGTTACCGGCGCTGGCATCCAAAGTGCCCCAGGTCTCGTAGGCCACGCGCGCACCGTGCAGGGCGCCGCCGCGTTTGCACGGAAAGGGCGAGGGCAGGGCATGGAAGCGGGTGCCGGGCGGAATGAATTCGGTCATGTAGGCATTCTAGCGGGGCGGCATGTGCAGCTGGCGACACGCTGGTTTCCATGGGCGGGCTGAGCGTGGATCCGCCGGGCATGGCCCGGCGCTACCGGTGGTGCGCGTGGGTAGCGCCGGGCCATGCCCGGCGAGCGCAGCGGCGCGGGTACGTTACGGGAACCGCAGCTCGACCATGCCGTCATGCGGCAGGCTGACCTTGACCGGCGCGGTCTGCAGGTCGTCTTCGCTGCGGTTGGCGCTGCCGCTGCGCGAAATGCGCGCCAGTACTTCCACTTCGCGATGCGCCGACAACGGTGCAGTTGGCATCGGGCTGTCGCCGTCGCCGAGGCCGACCGTTGCGGGGAAGCCGGCCAGGGGCAGCTTGCGTGCAGCCACCGGCATCGGCGGGCCGCCCACGGCGCGCGCCAGCACGAACACCTGGGTGCTGGCCGGCCAATCACTTGCTTTCAACGACGCGGGCA
>NZ_QAIJ01000314.1:0-13635 GCF_003060985.1 Stenotrophomonas sp. HMWF023 | reverse complement strand
CCATCGAAGCAGCGCGCCTGCGATTCCGCCCGATCCTGATGACGTCCTTCGCGTTCATCATGGGCGTCATTCCGATGGCGATCTCCAGCGGTGCCGGCGCCAACTCGCGTCACGCCATCGGTACCGGCGTGATCGGCGGCATGCTGTTCGCCACCCTGCTCGGCCTGCTGATGATCCCGGTGTTCTTCGTGGTCGTGCGCCGCATGCTGGGCGACAAGCTGGATGAACCGTCGAAGGAGTTCCTCGGCCGCCAGCGTGATGCGGAATCCGCCCACCGCCCGGATCGTTGATCCGGCGGTGAGTTGAAACGAGAAAGGCCCCGGAGCGATCCGGGGCCTTTTTCTTTGCTGCTTTTGAATCCATGCCAACCAAGGTTGGCATCTACCAAAGCAGCGGCATGCCCGGTAGCCGCCAACCTTGGTTGGCGCTCTCCAAGGCAAGGTGTCAGCGCAGCAAGGCGGTCACCACGCACACTGCAACGATCACCAATGCGACCCACTGCATCGGCACGAAGAAGAAATGATGGGGCGCGGCCTCACCCTCCTGCCGGCGCGCGCGATTGAGCCACAGCCCCAGCAGCACGTTCGCGGCGGCGCCGACACCCGCCCCCAGCAGCACCTGCTGCAGCGGAATGTTGCCCTTGGGGCCGTCGTGCGGGAAGAAATACGCCAGCAACAGGATGCCTGCGATCGGCGTCACCAACGTCATGAAGCCCCAGCCGCGGTAGATCATGCGGTATCTCCAGAAAAACGATACGCATTAGAGCAGCAGGAATTCTGGGAGGCCAGAGGCAGGTACGCGATCCGGGCAGAACACCATCCACGCATGGCGTGGATCTACGGCCGCGCCGCCATTGCAGCGGCGCGGCCGTTGGTGATCAACGCAGCCCGGTCTCGTTGCGGGCGATCACCAGACGCTGGATCTCCGAGGTGCCTTCGTAGATCTCGGTGATCTTGGCATCACGGAAGTAACGCTCCAGCGGCATTTCCTTGGAATAGCCCATGCCGCCATGGATCTGCACCGCCTGGTGGGTGATCCACATCGCCGCTTCCGAAGCGGTCAGCTTGGCGATGGCGGCCTCGTTGCTGAAGCGCTTGCCCTCGCCCTTCACCCATGCTGCACGCAGGGTCAGCAGCAGCGCCGCGTCCAGCTTGCACTTCATGTCGGCGATCTTCGCCTGGGTCATCTGGAAGGTACCGATGGCCGCACCGAAGGCCTTGCGATCCTTCACGTACTCCAGGGTCGCTTCATAGGCGGCCCGCGCAATGCCGATCGCCTGCGAGGCGATGCCGATGCGGCCGGCGTCGAGCACGCCCATGGCGATCTTGAAGCCCTCGCCTTCCTGGCCCAGCACGTCTTCGGCCTGCGCCACGTAATCGTTGAACTCGATTTCGCAGGTGGCCGAGGCACGGATGCCCAGCTTCGGTTCGGTCTTGCCGCGGCCGAAACCGGCCTTGTCGGTGTCGATCATGAAGGCGGTGATGCCACGCGCGCCCTTGTCCGGCTCGCTCATCGCGAACAGCACGATGTACTTGGCCACCGGGCCGGAGGTGATCCAGCTCTTCTTGCCATTGATGACGTAGCTGCCATCGGCCTGTTTGATCGCACGGCAACGCATCGCGGTGGCATCCGAGCCCGACTGCGGCTCGGTCAGTGCGAATGCACCGATGGCCTCGCCCTCGGCGATGGCACGCACGTATTTCTGCTTCTGCGCTTCGCTGCCATGGGTCAGGATGCCGTTGCAGAACAACGAATTGTTGACCGACATGATGGTCGAATGCGCAGCATCACCGGCGGCGACCTCCACCATCGCCAGCACGTACGCGATCGGGTCCATGCCTGCGCCGCCATATTCGGCCGGCACTTCGATGCCCATCAGGCCGTTCTCGCCCAGCAGGCGGATGTTGTCCAGCGGGAACTCACCTGTACGGTCATGGTGCTCCGCACTCGGGGCGATTTTCTCCTGCGCGATGCGACGCGCCACGTCCTGCAGCATCAACTGCTCTTCGGTAAAGCTGAAATCCACAACACCCTCCCGGGTACATGATGTTATGGGCCGCGCAACGCGCGCCCAGGTGCCCCGATTGTACCGGGGCCGGGCATCGGCGGCTGACTCGCGGGGAGCTGCGGCTTGACCGGAAGGGGGGTGGTCGGCGAATATATCTCTATATCGCGATAGGTAGATATTTATGGATCTGGAAGACTGGTCGACTCGCCTGAAGGTGTTCGCCGATGCCACCCGTGTGCGCCTGCTGGCGCTGCTGGAGCAGGAAGAGCTGACCGTGGCCGAGCTTTCGGCCATCACCCGGCTGGCACAGCCGCGGGTATCGACTCATCTGGCGCGCCTGAAGGAAGCCGGCCTGGTGCGCGACCGCCGTGCGGGCGTGTCGGCCTATTACCGCTTCGACGACGGCCAGTTGGATCCGGCGCAACGTGCATTGTGGCATGCCCTGAGCAACGGAAGCGACGACCCGTTGCTGCGCCAGGATGCTGAACGGGTCGCTGCGGTGCTTGCCCACCGCGCTTCCGACCAGAACTGGGCCGACAGCGTGGCCGGCGACATGGAACGCCACTATTCCCCGGGCCGCACCTGGGAAGCGCTGGCGCGTACCGCGCTGCCGTTGCTGGAAACCGGCGACGTGCTGGATATCGCCTCCGGCGACGGTGTGCTGGCCGAACTGGTCGCCCCGCACGCCCGGCGCTACGTATGCATCGACACCAGCGCGCGTGTGGTGGCTGCCGCCAGCGAACGCCTGCGCCGCCTGCCCAATGTGGAAGTGCGCGAGGGCGACATGCATGCCCTGCCCTTCAAGGACCGCAGCTTCGACCTGGTCGTGCTGATGCACGCACTGACCTACGCCAGCAAGCCGGCGCAGGCCGTCACCGAGGCCGCACGCGTGCTGCGTCCGGGCGGTCGCCTGCTGCTGTGCAGCCTGGCCCGCCACGAGCACAAAGCTGCAGTCGACGCCTATGGCCACGTCAACCTCGGCTTCAGCGACAAGGAACTGAAGAAGTTCGTCGACAAGGCCGGCCTGCAGGTCTCCAATCTGGAAACGGTCACCCGCGAAAAGCGCCCGCCGCATTTCGAAGTGATTTCGCTGATCGCCAACAAGCCCTGAGGTCGACATGCCCGCCCTGCCCTGGCTGCACCCGGAACGCGTGGAATTGCTGCTCGCCGCCCTGCGTGATCGCATCCTGATCATCGACGGCGCGATGGGCACGATGATCCAGCGACACGGCCTGCAGGAAGACGATTACCGGGGCGAACGCTTCGCCGATGGCTACGACCACGCCCACGGCCCCGGCTGCGACCATGGCGGGACACCGGAAGGCCACGACCTGAAAGGCAACAACGATCTGTTGCTGCTGACCCGGCCAGAGGTCATTGCCGGCATCCACAGCGCATACCTGGAAGCCGGCGCAGACCTGGTGGAAACCAATACCTTCAACGCCACCTCGGTCAGCCAGGCCGACTACCACCTCGAACACCTGGTGTACGAGCTGAACAAGGCCGGCGCTGCCGTCGCCCGTGCCTGCTGTGATGCGGTGGCGGCGACCACGCCGGGCAAGCCGCGCTTCGTCATCGGCGTGCTCGGCCCGACCAGCCGCACCGCCTCGATCAGCCCGGACGTCAACGATCCCGGTTTCCGCAACACCAGTTTCGATGAGCTGCGCGGCACCTACCGCGAAGCCATCGATGGCCTGATCGATGGTGGCGCCGACACGATCATGGTCGAGACCATCTTCGACACGCTCAACGCCAAGGCCGCGCTGTACGCGATCGAGGAAGCCTTCGATGCGCGTGGCGCGCGGCTGCCGATCATGATTTCCGGCACCATCACCGATGCCTCCGGGCGCACCCTGTCCGGGCAGACCGCCGAGGCGTTCCAAGCGTCACTCGCGCATGCGCGGCCATTGTCGATCGGCCTGAACTGCGCGCTCGGCGCCGACGCCATGCGCCCGCATGTGGAAACCCTGTCGCAGGTGTCGGACTGCTACGTCAGCGCCCATCCCAATGCGGGCCTGCCCAATGCATTCGGTGAGTACGACGAAACACCCGAGGAAATGGCGGCCACCCTGCGTGGCTTTGCTGAAGATGGCCTGCTGAACCTGGTCGGCGGCTGCTGCGGCTCCACCCCGGACCACATCCGCGCGATCGCGCTTGCGGTAGCCGGGCTGCCGCCGCGCGCGCTGCCTGCCGTCCAGGTCCAGGTCCAGGCCGCATGAGCAGCACTGCCACCGCCATCCACTTTCCGCCCTGTTGCCGTTGAGCCGCTGCCTGCCATGACGCCTGTCCGCCCTACCCGCCTGTCCGGCCTGGAACCGCTGGTCATCACCCCGGACCTGCTGTTCGTCAATGTCGGTGAACGTACCAACGTCACCGGCAGTGCGCAGTTCCGCAAGCTGATCAAGGAAGGCCGCTACGAGGAAGCGGTGGACGTGGCCAGGCAACAGGTGGCCAGCGGCGCGCAGATCCTCGACGTCAACATGGACGAGGGCCTGATCGATTCTGAAGCGGCGATGACCCGCTACCTCAACCTGATCATGTCCGAGCCGGACATCGCGCGCATCCCGGTGATGGTCGACTCCTCCAAATGGAGTGTGATCGAGGCTGGCCTGAAGTGCCTGCAGGGCAAGAGCGTGGTCAATTCGATCTCGCTGAAGGAAGGCGAGGAGCTGTTCCGCGAGCATGCGCGCAAAGTACTGCGCTATGGCGCCGCCGCGGTGGTGATGGCCTTCGATGAGGCCGGGCAGGCCGACACCTGCGCGCGCAAGGTCGAAATCTGCACCCGCGCCTATCGCCTGCTGGTCGATGACATCGGCTTCCCGCCGCAGGACATCATCTTCGACCCGAACATCTTCGCCGTCGCCACCGGCATTGAAGAGCATGACAACTACGCGGTCGACTTCATCGAGGCCACCCGCATCATCAAGCAGACGCTGCCGCACTGCCATGTATCCGGCGGCGTATCGAACGTATCGTTCTCGTTCCGTGGCAACGAGACCGTGCGCCAGGCGATCCACTCGGTGTTCCTGTACCACGCGATCGCCGCGGGCATGGACATGGGCATCGTCAACGCCGGCGCCATGCCGATCTACGACGAACTGGAACCGGACCTGCGCGAGCGGGTGGAGGACGTGATCCTCAACCGCCGCCGTGATGCCACCGAGCGCCTGCTTGAAATCGCCGAACGCTACAAGGGCAGCAAGGGCGCGGCGAAGACCGAAGACCTGGCCTGGCGCGAGAAGCCGGTGGATGCACGGTTGGCGCATGCGCTGGTGCATGGCCTGGACGCCTGGGTCGAGGCCGATACCGAAGAAGCCCGGCAGCGCTCCAGCCGACCGCTGGACGTGATCGAAGGCCCGCTGATGGATGGCATGAACGTGGTCGGTGATCTGTTCGGTGCCGGCAAGATGTTCCTGCCGCAGGTGGTGAAGTCGGCACGGGTGATGAAGAAAGCAGTGGCTTACCTGCTGCCCTACATTGAAGCCGAAAAGGCACGCAGCGGCGACACCGCCCGCAGCAATGGTAGGATCATCATGGCCACGGTCAAGGGCGATGTGCACGACATCGGCAAGAACATCGTCGGCGTGGTCTTGGCCTGCAACAACTTCGAGGTGATCGATCTCGGTGTGATGGTACCGGCGCAGAAGATCCTCGATGCCGCACGCGAACACCAGGCCGACATCATCGGCCTGTCCGGCCTGATCACGCCGTCGCTGGAGGAAATGAGCCATGTCGCCCGTGAAATGCAGCGACAGGGCTTCGATCTGCCGCTGATGATCGGTGGCGCGACCACCTCGCGTGCGCACACTGCGTTGAAGATCGACCCGCATTACAAGGCGCCGACGATCTGGGTTAAGGATGCTTCACGCGCGGTGGGTGTGGCGCAGTCGCTGATCTCGCGTGAGCTGCGTGATGCGTTCGTCGCTGCCAACGAGGCGGACTACGCCGAGATCCGTACCCGCCATCGCAACCGCGGCGACGCCAAGCGCCTGGTCTCGCTGGAGCATGCACGCGGCCAGAAGTTCAAGTGCGACTGGGAGGCGTACACGCCACCCACACCGAAGCAGCCAGGCCTGCATGTATTCGATGACTACCCGCTGGCCGAGCTGGTGCCCTACATCGACTGGACGCCGTTTTTCCAGGCGTGGGAGCTGGCCGGCAAATACCCGGCGATCCTCACCGATGAGATCGTCGGCACCCAGGCCAGCGAGCTGTACCAGGACGCACGCGCGATGCTCGACCGCATCGTCAACGAGAAGTGGCTGCAGGCCAAGGCCGTGTTCGGCCTGTGGCCCGCCAACAGCATCGGCGACGACGTACGTGTGCAGCATCCCGATGGCGAGGCCACCCTGCACTTCCTGCGGCAACAGGTGGACAAGCCTGCCGAACGCCCGGATTTCTGCCTTGCCGATTTCATCGCCCCGGCCGACAGCGGCAAGCAGGACTGGATCGGCGCCTTCGCAGTCACCGCAGGCATCGGTATCGACGCGCACGTGGCCCGTTTCGAGGCCGACCACGACGACTACAACGCGATCCTGTTGAAGGCGCTCGCCGACCGCTTTGCCGAAGCACTGGCCGAACGCCTGCACCAGCGCGTACGCACCGGATTCTGGGGTTACGACCACGCCGAAACACTCGACAACGAAGCGCTGATCGACGAAAAATATCGTGGCATCCGCCCCGCGCCCGGTTACCCCGCCTGCCCCGAACACAGTGAAAAGCGCCGACTGTTCGACCTTCTGGGCGCGGAAACCAACGCCGATATGCAGCTGACCGAGAGCTTCGCGATGTTGCCGACCGCGGCGGTGTCGGGCTACTACTTCAGCCACCCGCAGAGCCAGTATTTCGTGGTCGGGCGGCTGGGGCGCGAGCAGGTAACTGACTACGCACGCCGCAAGGGTGTGGACCGCGCCCAGGCCGAACGCTGGCTGGCCTCGAATCTGGATTACGATCCGGAATGATCCGCTGACAGGATTGTCTTGGGGCTACCCCGCCCGCGAACGCTCCGGAAGGGCCGGGTCATGCCCGGTTTCACGGTTGCAGAAGCACCTGCCGCAGCGACGGCAACAGCATGCGATTGCCGTATGCGCTGAGGTGGTCGCCATCGAAGTACAGCGGCCTGCCCTCCCGCTGCGCCGGGCACTGGGTGGCATCGCACAGCACCGGCAATGGGTCCCACAGCACCGCACCGGGCAGGCCATCGACCACCTGTCGCAGGCTGCCCAGCATGGGCGCACGCAGGGTGTCCATGGCCACGCGGGTGCTGTCCATGCCATTTCGGCAGACCTCGTTGCGTGCATTGAAGCGGTCCGAACAGCGATAGGGCGGCGCCGGCAGCACCGGCTTGGGTGCTTCCAGCACAATTCGCACACCGCGCTCGGCCAACGGCTTCCACTGCGTGATCGACTCAGCCACTTCCGTCTCGCGTCCGGCGGCGGCTTCCGGCGTCAGTTCACCGGCCAGCTGCGCCTGCGCATCGAACAATACGAACTGGTCGGACAGGCGCGGGATCCGCAATGACACGAGCACCACCACATCACCGGGCTGCGCCCGCTGCGTGATGTCGGCCAGCACGGCCGCATCGAACGCAGCGCAGCCAGCGCCGGCGCCTCGCCACTTCTGCAGGCTGATCTGCGGGCAGCCGCCACGGCCATACAGCGATACCTGCGCCCCGGTATCCAGAGCCAGACGCTGCAGCAGTTCGATATAGGCCATGGCGTGCGAATCACCGGCGACGAATACCTGCGCCGGCACGCCTGCAACCACCGGTCGGCTGCATTGACCACGGGCGAAGGTGCGTGCACTGCCCCCTTCGAAACGGTGCTTGCCGACGTCCAGCGCGCAGTCCGGGTAGTCATGGGCCACGCTCTTGCCATTGGGGTACCAATCAGCCGGATGTCGACTCACCGTGCTCAACGAAAGCAACGGCGCCTGCGTGTAAAGCAGCATCTGCATGCCACCTGCAAGCAGCAGCACCACTACACCGGTGCCTACCCAGCGCGCGGACGTCAGGTGCTGCGCGAGCGGTCCACGGAACGGTCGCTCTACCCAGCGCCAAGACAGCCAGGACAACACCACCACCAGTGCGACGGCGGCCGCCATCTGCGCCGGCGTCTGCAGGCCAACGGTCCAGCGCATCAGCACGAACACCGGCCAATGCCATAGGTACAGCGAATAGGAAAGCAGGCCGATGCGGCGGATCGGCGAGCTGGCCAGAAGACGGCCGATCCACGCCTGCGGGTGATGATGGAGGGACCACAGCAGGCCGGCGGTGGCGAAGGCCGGCAGCAGGCCGTCTGGCCACGGCGAGTGGCCGGCGCGTGCGGACCACAGGGCCCACCCCAGCAGCGCCAGCGACAACGTCGCCAGCAGCGAGAACAATGGCGCACTGCGTTTTGCCAGTAGCCCCGTCAACGCAATGTGCGGCTCGCGCACATGAAGCAGCTGGAACAGCAGCACGCCCATGCCCAGCTGCCACAGACGGGTACTGGTGGCATAGAACGCCCAAGACGGCGGCGCCTCGCGCATGCCCAGCGCGGCGGCATGCAACAGCGACGCCACACTGACCAGTGCAAACAGGCCCAGGCTGATCCAGCGCCCGTGCCGGCCGCGCGCCCAGGCCAGGAACAGCAGCGGGAACAGCAGGTAAAACTGCTCTTCCACACCCAGCGACCAGGTATGGGTATACGGATTGAACTCGGCTCTGGGCGCGAAATAGTCGTTGCCGATGGCCGCCAGCACCCAGTTGCTGAAACCGAAGAAGGCCATCAAACCGGTCTTGTCGCTGGCCTCGCTGAGCCAGGATTCGGGGATGAACAACACGCTTGCCACGGCGGTCAGCAGCAGGCAGGTCAGCAGCGCCGGTGCGATGCGGCGGATGCGGCGCGCATAGAAGCGCAGCATCGATGCGCCCAGCGACAACGGCGGCAGGCGATGCACCGACGCACTGACCACAAACCCGGAGATGACGAAGAACACGTCCACGCCGGTGAATCCCCCTGGAAGCCATGACGGGTCCAGGTGGAACACGATGACGGCCAGCACGGCAATTGCGCGCAGGCCGTCGATATGCGGCACGTAGCCACGGCTTGGATCGGCGGTCATCCCTTCCCCCTCCCCCTGGCAGGGAGAGCGCCGGGGAAGTCACGCTGTTACCAGACCAGGTCGTCGGGCACCTGGTACTGCGGGTCGGCGTAGGGATCATCCTCGGCCGGCGCATTCGGGTCGACCTTCAACGCCACTGAAGCCGCAAACACCGCTTCAGACTGGGCCAGAACATCGGCTGTCACCAGCAGGTAGCGGCCGTTGAGCTGGACCACACCCAGTTCACCGGCGTTGAGTGCCTTGAGCTGCTCGGCAGTGACGTAGATGCGCTTGATCTTGCCGCCATACGGGAAGTGGCGCGCGATGTCGGCCGATTCGGCATTCAGACCCTTGTCCTTCAGCAGTTCTTCCAGCTTCACCTTGGCCTCGCGGCGCTGGCGTGCTTCTTCCTGCTTCAGGCGCTCGGTCTCGATACGCTCTTCTTTTTCGCGCTGGGCACGGATCGCGTAAGCCTTGGCCAGATCCATTTCCTCGGCGGTACGCGGCTTGCGCGGCCCCTGCCCGTGGCCCTGGCCACGCTGCTGGCCGGGCTTGCCCGGACCACCATTGCCATGCGCCCGCCGCTCGCCGGGCTTGTGTTCGCCCCTGCCAGCCTGCTGCGGCTTTCCATTGCCATTGCCACCCTTGCCCTGCGGGCGGCCATCACGGCGGGGGGCATCATTCTTGCGCTCGGGCTTGGGCGCGGGCTTGAAGCCCAGGCCCATCAGCTGGTCGCGGAGGGTATCGCTCATAGGATATGGATCAGTAGTGCGGCGGCGGCGGTTCGCTCGCCGGATCAGAAGAATTCAATGCATTGCGGACCTTGCCCAGGTCCTCCAGCAGCACGCGCAGGATGCCGGCATTGCGGCTGCCTTCCATACGCGCGTCTGCAAGTGCATCGCTCAGTTCGGCCAGCGCGTGTTCCTGGAAGGACACGCGCATCTCCAGCTCGACCAGGCGCGCTTCCAGCGCCTGCTCGCGTTCGGTCGGTACTTCAGACATGCAGCGAACGTCCCCGGCCTATGCCGTAATACGCAAGGCCAGCGGCCTCGACTTCGGCCGGCTCATACAGATTGCGGCCATCGAACACCACCGCATCCTTCAGCCGCTCGCGCAGCATCTGGAAATCGGGGCTGCGGAACTGCTTCCACTCGGTCACCACGACCAACGCATCGGCGCCCTGCAGCGCGTCGTCGGCGCTGTCACAGAACACCAGATCGTCGCGCTCGCCGAAGATCCGCTGCGATTCATGCATCGCCTCCGGATCGTAGGCGCGCACCGTCGCACCACCTTCCCACAACTGGGCCAGCAGGCGGCGGCTGGAGGCCTCGCGCATGTCGTCGGTATTCGGCTTGAACGCCAAGCCCCACACGGCAAACGTCCTGCCGCGCACGCCTTCGTCTTCGCCCTTGTCGTAGTGGCGCTGGATCAGGGCGAACAGGTGCCCCTTCTGCGATTCATTCACCGCCTCCACCGCGTTCAGCAGCTTCGGCTCCAGGCCGGCCTGCTGCGCGGTGCGGGCCAGTGCCTGCACATCCTTGGGGAAACACGAACCGCCGTAACCAGCACCCGGATAGATGAAGTGCCAGCCGATGCGCGGGTCCGAACCGATGCCCTGGCGGACCTGCTCGACGTCGGCTCCGACACGCTCGGCGATGTTGGCGATTTCATTCATGAACGAAATCTTGGTCGCCAGCATTGCATTGGCGGCGTACTTGGTCAGCTCGGCCGAACGCACGTCCATCTCCACCACGCGATCGTGGTTGCGATTGAACGGTGCGTACAGGCGACGCATCACGGCGACCGACTCGGCGCTGGTCGCACCGATGATGATGCGGTCAGGCCGCATGCAGTCGGCAACGGCATCGCCTTCCTTCAGGAATTCGGGGTTGGACACCACATCGAAGGCGATATCCGCGCCACGTGCTGCCAGTTCCTCGGCAATGGCCGCACGCACCTTGTCGGCGGTGCCTACCGGCACCGTCGACTTGTTGACCACCACGGTCGGCACCGAGATGTACCGGCCGATGGTGCGGGCCACTGCCAGCACGTACTGCAGGTCCGCGCTGCCATCCTCGTCCGGCGGCGTGCCCACGGCGATGAACACCACCTGGCCGTGGCCGATGGCGGTCGCCGCGTCGGTGGTGAACACCAGCCGCGACGCGGCATGGTTGGCCTTCACCATCGGCTCCAGGCCGGGCTCGTAGATCGGGATGATGCCCCGGTTGAGGCCATCCACCTTGGCCTGGTCGATATCGACACAGACCACCTGGTGGCCGACGTCGGCCAGGCAGGTGCCGGTCACCAGACCTACATAACCGGTACCAAAAATCGCAACGCGCATATCCGTGCTGACTCCGTGGTGGCTTACGGCAGAACGCCCAGCAACTCGACGTCGAAGGTCAGGGTGGCGTTCGGACCGATCGGACCACCCGGGGTGCCGTTCTCGCCGTACGCCAGTTCACCCGGGATCCAGAAGCGGTACTTCGAGCCGACCGGCATCAGGGCCACGCCCTCGGTCCAACCCTTGATGACCTGGTCCAGACCGAATTCGGCCGGACCACGACCTGCGGAACTGTCGAACACCGTGCCATTGAGCAGCTTGCCTTCGTAGTTCACGCGCACCTTGCTGGACGGCAACGGACGCTCGCCGCTGCCCGGGCGGATCACCTGGTACTGCAGGCCCGACGGGGTGGTCACCACGCCCGGCTGGGTCTTGTTCTTGGCCAGGAATGCGTTGCCTTCCTGACGGTTGGTCTGCGCAGCCTGTGCGGCCTTGGCCTGCATTTCGGCCTGCTTGGTGCCCATGAACGCCTGGATGGTGGCAGTGGCGTCAGCTTCGGTCATCTTCGGCTGGCCCTTGCTCAGACCAGTGTTGATCGCGTCAAACAGCGAGGCGGTATCGATATCGTCCTTCAGCTGTGCCAGCGACGGACCCACCGAATAGGCGCCGATCATCTGCGCGACCTTGACCCGGTCGACCTTTGCCGGCTGCGAGCCCGGCGCGACGCCCGGCACCTGCTGGCCGCTGCGGGCCATCACAACCTGGCGCAGGGCGGCATCGGTGGCCTTGGCCTGTTCCTGGGTGATCTGCGGCTGCAGGCCTTCGAAGGAACGTTCCACGGCGGTGCGCAGCGCGGCCGCATCGATTTCATCGGCGATCGGCGCGAACGACTTGGCCACATCCAGACCAATGGCGTAGCCGAGCTTCTGCTTGGGGGAATTCAAGGGTGCGGTCTCCTTGGCGGCCGAGGGAGCGGCCGGTTGTTGCGACAGGGCGACACCAGAGGTGCCCATCGCCAGAATCAGAACCGACGCCGCGGCGCCGCGCATTCCCATTTTCATTCGCTGCATTCCTGGAAGTGACTGGACGCCGACGTCGGCGCGAAAACACGTATTGTCGCACGCATGCCGTCGATGTCGAGGCATCCGTGCCGGCATTCAATGTACAGCCGGTGCCGCAAGCGCCTTGTCGATGGCCGCTTTCAGCTGCGGATCATCCGGGGTGACCTTGCTGGCGAACTGGGCAATGACCTGGCCATCGCGCCCGACCAGATACTTGTGGAAATTCCAGGCGGGCGCCACACCGGTGGCGGCGGTCAAGCGCTGATACAGCGGCGTGGCCTGCGCACCGGTCACGTGCACCTTTTCGAACATCGGGAACTTCACGCCATAAGTAAGCGTGCAGAAATCCTGGATCTGCTTCTCGTCACCGGGCTCCTGCCCCTTGAAATCGTTGGACGGGAAGCCGAGCACTGCAAATCCCTTGCCGGCGTACTGCTTCTGCAGCGCTTCCAGACCTTCGTACTGTGGGGTATAGCCGCACTTGCTTGCCGTATTGACCACCAGCAGCACCTGGCCGTGGTAACGCTGCTGCAGATTGACCTGCTGCTTGCCCGCCAGCGGCCGATACGACAGATCCAGCAGATCGGCGGCAAATGCGCCGGCCGACGTGGCCAGGCCTGCGGCCAGCAGGGTCAACAGGGACAGGCCGCGAAGGCGGCGGGAGGAGGCAGTCGACAAGGGCATGGGAGACGTTCCGCGGTAGCCGTTCCAGGGGTCCGGCCGTGGCCGGCCGGGAATCGGCCGAACTATAGCACCGGGGTCTGCACCCCTCTGGAGCACAGGCGCCGTTGCGCTTTGCACGGCGTGGCGGAAGTCGCTGGCAACGCGCCTGAGCCCTCGGTTGATGACATAGCATGGACATGGCTGAATGGGAGACTGGCCGAAAACGGCCCTCCGAACTTTCGTTTTCCCAATGAAAATCAAATAGTTGAATAATTATTTCGGTGCCATGACCACCCCTGCCATCAGTTGGGTGGGGGCAGGACTTGCACACAGGCGTGCCGGTGTTATAGTTGCATACAACACCAGTCACCTGAGACAGGGGGGAACCATGAACACCCGGATGCGTCGCAGCCTCACCGCCCCCGCGGTCACCGCGGTATCAACCCTGTTCGTCCTGGTCTGGTTGGCCATGCCGGCACCACCGGCCGCTTCCTCCCCCGCCCTCTCCGAAGACAGTACGCAGGATGCAGCAGTAC
>NZ_QAIJ01000313.1:28141-48485 GCF_003060985.1 Stenotrophomonas sp. HMWF023 | reverse complement strand
AACTACATCCGCATCCTCACCGGTGACCGGGTCAAGGTTGAAATGACCCCGTACGACCTGACCAAGGGTCGTATCACCTACCGAATGAAGTAAGCGGCTGGCGCGTTGCGCCACCCCGACAAGGCCAGCCCTGGACGCTGGCCTTTTGTCATGCCTGAAATCCGGCCCTGCCGGACGGCACCCTGACCGAATGCACCGTGACATCGGTCAGCCATCCTTGCGGCAGATTCGCATTCGGACTGGCGGCGTCATCGTGGCATCCGATCCAGTCCGGATCGCCACCCCCTGCCCCCGCCATGAACACGTCATCCCTGTCCGCTGGCTTCGCTGCCCTCGCACTCATCACTGCCGCCCTGGCCGCTCCCGCTGCCCAGGCCGCAGACACAGCGCCGGCAACCACCGGCGACAGCTGCATTGCCTTGAGTGAGGACCAGCAGATCGTGCGCGCCGGCGCCGATCGCGATGTGCTGCTGCGCAATGGTGACCAACACTATCGCGTCGTCTTTACCGCCTCCTGCAACAGCGCCGTGACCTCGCGGCGGCTGGCCATTGAAACCGACGGCCAGAGCAACCAGTTGTGCGGCGGCTCGCGCAGCGTGCTGAAAACTGATCGCGCCAGCTGCACGATCGAGCGGGTCGAGCCCCTCGAAGCCGACACCTTCAAGCGCATCGCCCGCCAGCGCAGCCGCTGAGGGCTGGGAGCTGACACGACAAGGGCGGCCTGAGCCGCCCTGTCGTTGCGTCTGCGGCCGGGCAATGCCCGGCACAGCCTTACTCCACCGTGGCCGGCAACAGCCGCTCAGGCTCGGCCTGCGACTCGACCACCAGCTCGTCGTTGCGCACGTCGATGCTGACCTTGCCGCCGTTGACCAGCTTGCCGAACAACAGCTCGTCGGCCAGCGGGCGCTTGACCTTGTCCTGCAGCACCCGCGCCATCGGGCGAGCACCCATCAGCGGGTCGAAGCCGTGGTGGGCCAGCCAATCGCGCGCGGTCGGGGTGGCCGACAGGCTGACGTGCTTCTCCTGCAGCAGCATCTCCAGCTCGATCAGGAACTTGTCCACCACGCGCAGGATGTGCTCGAAGCCCAGCGGCTGGAACTGCACCACCGCATCGAGGCGGTTGCGGAACTCCGGGGAGAACGAACGACGGATGGTCTCCATCGCATCGGTGGCGTGGTCCTGCTTGGTGAAACCGATCGAGCGCCGCGAGGCCTGCGCCGCGCCGGCATTGGTGGTCATCACCAGCACCACGTTCTTGAAGTTGGCTTCGCGACCATTGGTGTCGGTCAGCACGCCGCGGTCCATCACCTGCAACAGGATGTTGAAGATGTCCGGGTGCGCCTTCTCGATTTCATCCAGCAGCAGCACGCAGTGCGGCGTCTTGACGACCTTCTCGGTCAGCAGGCCGCCCTGGTCGAAGCCGACGTAGCCCGGAGGGGCACCGATCAGGCGGCTGATCGAATGCGGCTCCATGTACTCGGACATGTCGAATCGGACCAGCTCAATGCCCAGCTGCAGCGCCAGCTGCTTGGTCACCTCGGTCTTGCCGACACCGGTGGGACCGGCGAACAGGAAATTGCCGATCGGCTTTTCCGGATTGCCCAGGCCCGAGCGCGCCAGCTTGATGGCCGAGGCCAGGGTGCCGATGGCCGGATCCTGGCCGAAGATCACCATCTTCAGGTTGCGCTCCAGGTGCTGCAGCACATCCTTGTCGGTGGCGCTGACCTGCTTGGCCGGGATGCGCGCCATCTTGGCGACGATGGCCTCGACCTCTTCGACGTCGATCAGTTCCTTGCGCTGGCCTTCCGGCAACAGGCGCTGGCGGGCACCGGCCTCATCGATCACGTCGATGGCCTTGTCCGGCAGCAGACGGTCGGCGATGTGCTTGACCGACAGGTCGACCGCAGCCTGCAGCGCTTCATCGGCGTAGGTGACGCCGTGGTGGGCTTCGTACTTGGACTTCAGGCCCTGCAGGATCTCGTAGGTCTCGCCCACGGTCGGCTCGACGATGTCGATCTTCTGGAAGCGACGCGCCAGTGCCCGGTCCTTCTCGAAGATGCCGCGGTATTCCTGGAAGGTGGTCGAGCCGATGCAGCGCAGCTCGCCCGATGCCAGTGCCGGCTTGATCAGGTTGGAGGCATCCATGGTGCCACCCGAGGCCGAACCGGCGCCGATGATGGTGTGGATCTCGTCGATGAACAGCACCGCATTGGGCACCTTCTTCAACGCGCTCAGCACACCCTTCAGGCGCTTCTCGAAGTCGCCACGGTATTTGGTGCCGGCCACCAGCGCGCCCAGGTCGAGCGAATAGATGACTGCATCGGCCAACACGTCCGGCACCGAGCCCTCCACGATGCGTCGGGCCAGGCCTTCGGCAATCGCGGTCTTGCCGACGCCGGCCTCGCCCACGTACAGCGGGTTGTTCTTGCGGCGGCGGCACAGGACCTGGATGGTGCGTTCGATCTCGTCGGCACGGCCGACCAGCGGGTCGATGCGACCGGCACGGGCCTGCTCGTTGAGGTTGCTGGCGAACTCGGTCAGGGCATCGCCCTTGGGCTCGCCCTCGCCCCCTTCCATGCGGCCCTCGCCCTCGGACGAGGACGGCTGCTCGCCCTCCTCGCCCAGCTTGGCGATGCCGTGGGACAGGTAATTGACCACATCCAGCCGGGTGACGTCCTGCTGGTTGAGGTAATAGACGGCGTGGGAGTCCTTTTCGCCGAAGATGGCGACCAGCACGTTGGCGCCGGTGACCTCCTTCTTGCCGGAGGACTGCACGTGGTACACGGCCCGCTGCAGCACGCGCTGGAAGCCCAGGGTCGGCTGGGTATCGCGGCCATCATCTTCGGCCAGGCGGGACACGGAGGCCTCGATGGCCTGCTCCAGCTCCTGGCGCAGGCGGTCGGCGTCCGCACCGCAGGCCTTCAGTACGGCCTGGGCGGACGGGTTGTCGAGCAGTGCCAACAGCAGGTGTTCGACCGTCATGAACTCATGTCGGGCCTCACGGGCGCGCTTGTAGCACTGGCCGATGGTGTGTTCGAGGTCTTTGCTGAACATGGATTACTCCGGCGGCAGTTGGGGACAATATGCGGCCTGACTACGCGATTTCCATCACCCTAGCGGATTGCGACGTTCAGATGGCGTTAGCAGTGCGAACCGCTTGATCATCGTTCACTCCAGGACAGCACACTCACCATGAGCGAACCCTACCTGAGCCGCTGGCGATTGCGACGTGATGGTCCTTCGATCCGTACCCCCCATGCCCGGCTCTGGCCGGTGCTGACCGCCTCTGGCGAGGCGGCCATGTTGAAGGTGAGCACGGAGACAGAGGAACAGAACGGCCATCGCCTGCTGCGCTGGTGGAACGGCGACGGTGCCGCACGCCTGCTGGCCCACGAGGGACCGGCGATCCTGATCGAACGGGCACACGGCGACTCGCTGCGGCAACGTTCGGTCAAGGGCGAGGACGACGCCTGCACCATGATCCTGTGCCAGGTCCTGCAGCGGCTGCACCGGCCACGGAGCGCACCGCCAGAAGATCTGGTCTGCCTGCGTAGATGGTTCGCGGATCTGCTGCAGGCAAGGGCATCGCTGCCGCCATTGCTGGAACAGTGCAGATCGCTGGCGATGGCACTGCTGGAGGACGAGCAGGAGATACGGCCACTGCATGGCGACCTGCACCACGACAACGTGCTGGATTTCGGCGCGCGGGGCTGGCTGGTGATCGACCCGAAACGGCTGCTGGGCGACCGCGCGTTCGACTACACCACGATGTTCAGCAACCCGGACCTGTGCGGGCCGGACATCCATGTGGCCACCCGGCCAGAGCGCTTCCATGCCCGGCTGGAACAGGTCTGCGGGCTGGCTGATATCGAGCGCACGCGGCTGCTGCGCTGGATCGCGGCCAGTGCCGGGCTGTCAGCGGTGTGGTTCCGGGATGACGGCGACCCGGCCGACATCGATGAGGCGGTGGCCGGGATGGCCCTGCAGGCGCTGGCGGAGGCGTGAATCGGGCTTGGCAGGTGCCCACCTTGGTGGGCACACCGCGTAAGGGTCAGGCCTTTTCCATCGTGCACAGCAGCGGGTGCTGGTTCATCCGCGCGTACTCGTTGACCTGGGCAACCTTGGTTTCGGCCACTTCGCGGGTGAACACACCGCAGACGCCACGGCCACGGGTGTGGACGTGCAGCATCACCTGGGTGGCCTTGTCCAGGTCCATGTTGAAGAACTGCTGCAGGACGTCCACGACGAAATCCATCGGGGAGTAGTCGTCATTGAGCAGCATGACCTGATAGAACGGCGGCGGCGCCACTTCCGGGCGCGCGGGCTCCACGGCAACGCCGTGCTCGTGGTGGGAATCGGGGGCGGACTCGCGAGGCATCGGTCCATTATAAGGGGTGAGACGGTCCTGCGTCGGCCTTGCGCGGAATGGACGGCACGGACGCCCGCCGTCACAATTGCACCTTCCCACACTCTTGGTTTCACAGGATCTTCATGAAAAGGACCCTTCTCTCCGCCCTGCTGATCGCCCTGGCTGCCACTGGCACCGCTGGCGCTGCGACCACCACTGACAGCGCGAAGGCCGACAAGGCCGTTGCCCGTCATCTGGAAAAGCTGGGCTACACCTACGAGGTGGATGAAGACGGCGATTACCAGATGGTGTTCGACGTCGAAGGCGATCGCACCCAGATCGTCTATGTGCGCTCGTCGGTGGAAGACTTCGGTACCCACAACATCCGTGAGGTCTGGTCGCCGGGTTACACCTCGCCGACCAAGCAGTTCCCGGTGGCCGTGGCCAACCGCCTGCTGGAAGACTCGCAGGATGCCAAGATGGGCGGCTGGGTGAAGCAGGAGTCGACCGCGATGTTCGTGGTGAAGATCGATGCCGACGCCACTTCCGACCAGCTCAGCGACGCCATCGATGCGGCCATCCGCACCGCCGATGCGATGGAGCTGGAGCTGACCAAGAAGGACGACCTCTGAGTTGAACACCTCGCCGGACCCGCGCTGGGCACCGCATGCAACCGTCGCCACCGTGGTGGTCGACGGCGGCCGGGTGCTGCTGGTCGAAGAGACCATCGAGGGCCGGCAGGTGCTGAACCAGCCGGCCGGGCACCTGGAGCCGGGCGAAAGCCTGGCCGAGGCTGCCCTGCGCGAGACCGTCGAGGAGACCGGCTGGACGGTGGAACTGACCGCCTTCATCGGCTGCTACCAGTGGACCGCCGCTGATGGCACCCCGTTCCTGCGCTTCTGTTATGCCGCGCGCCCGGTCTCGCACGACCCGGCGCAGCCGCTGGATGCTGGCATCGATCGGGCGCTGTGGATGACCCCGGCCGAACTGCAGGCCGCCGCCGGACGCCAGCGCAGCCCGCTGGTCTGGCAGGTGCTGGCCGACTACCTGGCCGGCCAGCGCTACCCGCTTGCACTGGTCCGGGAGGTCGCATGAGCAGCCCACGGGTGATGGTTGGCGTGTCTGGCGGCGTGGACTCTTCCGTCGCCGCCTGGCGCCTGGTACAGCAGGGCGAGGCCGTGGCCGGTCTGTTCATGCAGAACTGGGCCGACGATGGCAGCGGCGACTGCCGCGCCGAGGACGACCGCCGCGATGCGGTGGCTGTCTGCGGGCTGCTGGGCATCCCGTTCCATTTCCGCGATTTCTCCAACGAGTACTGGCAGGGGGTGTTCGAGCACTTCCTTGCCGAGTACGCCGCCGGCCGCACGCCCAACCCGGACGTGCTGTGCAACCGCGAAGTGAAGTTCAAGCACTTCCTCGATGCGGCCCGCGAGCTGGGCGCCGAGCGCATCGCCACCGGCCACTACGCGCGCATTGCCCAGCGCGGCCATCAGTGGCTGCTGCTGCGCGGCGCCGACCGTACCAAGGACCAGAGCTACTTCCTGCACCAGCTGGGGCAGGAACAGCTGGCGGCCACGCTGTTCCCGATTGGCGATCTGGAAAAGAGCGACCTGCGCCGGATTGCCCGCGACGTGAGCCTGCCGACCCACGCCAAGAAGGACTCCACCG
Organism: Stenotrophomonas sp. HMWF023; assembly: GCF_003060985.1. Lineage (NCBI taxonomy): Bacteria > Pseudomonadati > Pseudomonadota > Gammaproteobacteria > Lysobacterales > Lysobacteraceae > Stenotrophomonas > Stenotrophomonas sp. HMWF023. The sequence goes on along the minus strand of NZ_QAIJ01000313.1, from coordinate 42,469 downwards.
GCATCTGCTTCATCGGCGAGCGCGATTTCCGCGAGTTCCTCGGTCGCTACCTGCCGGCCAAGACCGGGCAGATCCTCGACCCCAGCGATGGCAGCGTGATCGCTGAACACCCTGGCGTCTTCTATTTCACCCTGGGCCAGCGCGAAGGCCTGAACATCGGCGGCGTGCGCGGCCGCCCTGCCGCCCCCTGGTATGTGGTCGGCAAGGACGTCGCCAGCAATGTGCTGTACGTGGACCAGGACCGTGACAGCCCGTGGATGCTGTCCAGCCGGCTGCGCTCGGAGACCGCGCACTGGATTGCCGGTGCGCCGCCGGCACGGCGTTTTGAATGCACCGCGCAGACCCGCTACCGGCAGCCGGATGAGCCGTGCACGGTGGACGTGCTGGACGACGGCAGCGTGCAGGTCTCCTTCGCCCGGCCGCAGCGTGCAGTCACCCCCGGGCAATCCCTGGTGCTGTATGACGGTGAAGTCTGCCTGGGTGGCGCGGTGATCGCCGCCACCGACGCGCCGCTGGAACAGCGCCTGCGCACCACCCCTTCCCCTTTTGAGGTACTCGCTGCATGAGTTTCACTGTCGACGACCGCGTTCTGGCTTTGGCCGGCATTGCCCAGGCCCTGCAGCAGGTACGCCGTATCGCCGATACCGGCCATTCCGACGCCGCTGCCGTGCGCACCGCCGTGGACAGCGTGTTCCGCATCGATGCGTCCTCGCCGCAGGCGGTGTTTGGCGATCGGCACGCGCTGAAGTCCGGCCTGCGCCTGCTGCACAATCATTTCCGCAACCAGGGCCAGGACCCGATCCTGCCCAAGCTGGCCCTGTCGGTGCTGCAGCTGGAGCGCCGGTTCGTGCAGGACGGGGCCACCGTGAACAAGGTCGCCTCCGGTATCGAGCGCGCCCAGCAGCAGGCCGCCGAGCTGGGTGACAGCGGCCATCCCGATGTATTGGCCGCCCTGGGCGGCCTGTACGCGGACACCATCAGCCACCTCAAGCCGCGGGTGATGGTACAGGGCAACCCGCACTACCTGGGCCAGGCCGGCGTGGTGGCCGAGATCCGCGCACTGCTGCTGGCCGCCGTGCGCGCCGCGGTGCTGTGGCGGCAGCTGGGTGGCAGCTACTGGGACTTCCTGCTCAGCCGCAAGGCGATGGTCGAGGCCGTGGACCGGCAGCTGGCCTGAGGGCCCGCGCCCGCCGGGCATGGCCCGGCGGAGCGTCGGAAATCCGGCGCATTCAGAAAGCACATCGACGTTAAAGAGAAGGGGGGTACGGCCGATACATCCTCCGTGCACCTCCCGAGAACGTCCATGTACTCACGCATTTTCATCCGTCTGGCCGCCCCCCTGGCTCTGACCCTGCTGCTCCCCTTCGCCATCGGTTTCGAATGGCCGGTCGCCCTGCGTTGGGCGATCCTGACCACGATGACGCTGAGCTGGCTTGGCTTTGCGTGGTGGACCGCCCGCGCCCAGGCACACCGTTCCCCGGAACATGCCCGTGTCCTGCGTGAGCAGGACCAGCTGCTGACCGAGCTGCGCAACTTCGTCGGCAACGAGATCGACGGTTCGCGCGGCGAAGTGGAACGCGCCCGTGATCTGATCCGCCAGGCCGTCTCCAGCCTCGGCGGCAGCTTCGATGCGATGAACCGCAAGTCGCGCCAGCAGAGCCAGGCGCTGTCGCGCATCGTCGACCGCGCCGGTGACGAAGGCGGCGCCGGCCTCGACGTTGCCCGCTTCGCCCAGCACGCCAGCCACCGCATGGAACAACTGGTGGAAGCGCTGGAACAGGTGAGCGGCCAGAGCAGCACCACCGTGCAGCACATCGACCAGATGGCGCAGCACCTGGATGGCATCTTCGCGCTGCTGGAAGACGTCAAGTCGATTGCCGACCAGACCAACCTGTTGGCCCTGAACGCCGCCATCGAAGCTGCGCGTGCCGGTGAAGCCGGTCGTGGTTTCGCCGTGGTCGCCGACGAGGTACGCAACCTGTCCGAGCGTTCGACCACCTTCAACGAACAGATCCGCAAGCTGGCACACAGCTCCAAGGATGCCATCGCCAAGGTCCGCGAGACGGTTTCGCACATGGCTTCGCGCGATATGGACCGCTCCCGTGAAGCGCGCCAGGAAGCAGCGGCGATGCTGGACAACGTGGCGCAGATCAATGCGTCGCTGGGTGACGGCATGCGCGAAGTGTCCGACTGCGCGCGTTCGATCGATGGCAGCGTGGCCGAAGCCGTGCGCGCCCTGCAGTTCGAGGACATCGCCACCCAGGCGCTGGGCGGCGTGCATACCCACCTGGACCGCCTGACCGCGATCAACCGCGAAGCAGTGGCCCTGCAGGAACTGCTGCATCGCAACGGCGGCGTGTTCGACGAAGAGATCGCCACCGCCCTGCAGCGCACCGGCAGCCGCCTGCGCGAACTGCGCAGCGAATGGGAGCGCCCGCCGCACAAGCCGGTTGCCCAGCAGAGCATGGGCGCCGGTACGGTCGAGCTGTTCTGATCCTGATGTCTGCTGCCTCTTCCGGCAGCGTGCGAGGCCCCGGTTCTGCCGGGGCCTTTGCGTGTGACCCGCCTTTGGATGCATCCTGCAAGCGCACCATGACCCTGATCCGCGCCCTGCCCCCGATCAACGAGAACGAACGCCCGCGCAATGCGGGCGTCCGTGCGCAGCTGCAGCAACTGGAAGATGTGGCCCGCGAAGAGATACAGGAGCTGCAGCAACTGGCCGATGCGCGCCCTGCCCCGGATGTGGCTGGCGACGACCTGCTGGGGTTGGCGTGGGACCTTGGGTTGGATGGCAGTGCGTTGAAGTAGATCCACGCCATGCGTGGATGGCTTTCACCTGAACGACTGCAGTCTCAAATCTACTGCATCGGTCGGCGCTCTATGCCGACAGTGCTTTCAGATTTGTTGCATGGCTTGAGCTGCGAAAGCGGGACAGACTCCCCGCTCCGCCTTGCTGCTCAGGATTCAAAATGGCACTCGACCTTGGAAAGGCCCGCGAGGTCTTCGATGACTTTCTGATGATCATGGACGACCAGATTGAGTGGTTGGTCGACCAAGGGCACTCCCGCGGCATCGACCTTGATGGCAGCCTGGAGAGCCTTGATCGCCTTGAGTTCCTGTACGCACTGATGTCTGCAGCGATGTCGGAGGACGAACAGGGTGCTCTGAGAGTTGTGTTTGCACGATATCTTGGCGATCTCGTGTGCCAGCATCACGGTGGCAAATGGACTCTCCCACTGGATGATCCCAAGGACATCAGTTTCAACATGCCGGTGATCGTGGGGCACTCATCCTGTCCCTGGCTGGAGTTCAATCCCATCCACACGATGCGGGCCTATTCACTTCGGCCCAAGCCCGGAATGATCCGCAGCATCGTCGCACACAGTGTTGACCCACAAATTCTCGATCTCAGCGATCTGGTGGAAGAGGATTGACCCGAAGAAACTGCTAGATTCTTTGGACGGGCCCGCCAGGACTGCGGCTCGTTCTTGACGTCATCGACGCATGGCGTGGATCTACCAGGCAGCCTCCGGATACTACGCACCGCTATGGCATGATGCCCCGGTCCCGTTCATGGAAGACCGATGGCTATCGCCCTCATTGCATTGCTGCTGGTTGAAGTGCTGCTGCTGGTGATGTGGGCACCGTTCTTCTTCCGCGCCGGCATCGTCCTGTTCAACCAACGCGTCGCCGCTACGCCGGCCGAGCTGGCCCAGCTTTCGTTGGCCGGCCTGGAGCATGACCTGCCCACCGACACCTGGTTGCGCCTTGTGTTCCATGCGCTGCCTGACGGCAGCATCGCCTTTCGCGAGAGCTTCGCCCCCAGCTTCGGCGGTCGCTACTTTCCGTTGATGCGCGGCCGGGTGATGATCGACGCGCGGCGCCGGGAGGTGCGGGTGGTCGGGCTGTGTAGCTGGTTCGCGCTGGGCCTGACGCTGATGATGGTACCGATCATTCTGGTCCGCCCGGCGGCGTCGCCGATGCTGGTGGCCCTGCTGCTGTTCTATATGGGCTTTTACATCCAGCGACGACGCTATGCCAACGTGGTCGAAGCGGTGCGCGCACGGCTGCGGTCCGAATTCCCGCAGAGGCTGGTTGCCGCACCAAAGTAGATCCACGCCATACGTGGATGATCGCGCGTGCCGACATCAGTGCCGACCAACGGTCGGCACTCACCAAGGCAGGGGCGCGGCGCATCAACGCACCAGCACCACTTCGCTTGCGGCATCGGTGCGGCCGGGTGCGGCGTGCTGCTGGCGCAGCCACTGCGCCAGGTCGCGCGGGCTGAGCGGGCGCGAGTACAGGTAGCCCTGGATCTCGTCGCAGCCCTGGCGGCGCAGCATGTCCTCTTCCTGGTGCGTTTCCACGCCCTCGGCCACCACCTTCATGCCCAGCGCATGGCCCAGGTGCACGATGGCCTGGGTGACTTCGGCGGTACCGGAATCATGCAGCATGCCCTGCACGAAACTGCGATCGATCTTCAGGCGGCCGACCGGGAAGCGGTTGAGGTAGTTGAGGTTGGAGAAGCCGGTACCGAAGTCATCGACCGCCAGCGGCACGCCATGCCGTTCAAGTACATCGAAGCAGTGGCGCAGGATGTCGGTATCACGGATCAAGGCAGACTCGGTCAGTTCCAGCTCCAGCCGCTGCGGAGGCCAGCCGTGCGCGTGGCAGATTTCGATCACGCGCTCGGCAAAACCACGATCACGCAGCTGCACCGCCGACACGTTTACCGCAATGCGCTCGAAATGCAGGCCAGCACGATCCCACGCTGCCGCCTGGCGACAGGCTTCGGACAGCACCCAGTCGCCGATGCGGACGATCTCACCGCATTTCTCGGCGATCGGAATGAACTCGGCCGGGCTGCAGTAGCCAATCCCCGGACGATGCCAGCGCAGCAGCGCTTCGATCGCCGGCGGCTCCCCGTGATGGGCATGCAGCAGCGGCTGATAGGCCAGGCTGAACTCGTCGCGCTCGATGGCGCCATGCAGGCCGTGCTCGATCTCCAGCCGCCGCTGGATCCGCGCCAACGCGTCCTGGCTGTAATACTGGTAGGTGTTGCGACCGGCTTCCTTGGCCGCGTACATCGCCGCGTCGGCTGCGCGCAGCAGCGAATCGAAGTCGGTCTGGCTCTCGCCTAGCATCGCGATGCCCACGCTGGCGCCCACCTTCAAGGTGGTATCGCCCCGACGCAGCGGCTCGGCCAGCGAATTGATCAGCTTGCGCGCTACATGGCCGGCATCTTCCGGCTCGGCCAGGTCACGCAGCACCACGATGAACTCATCGCCACTGAAGCGGCCGAACAGGTCGTTGTTGCGCAGGTTCTGGTGCAGCCGGGTCGCGGCGGCCTTCAGCAGCGCATCGCCGGTGGCATGGCCGAAACTGTCGTTGATGTTCTTGAAGCCGTCCAGGTCGATGAACAGCATGGCCAGGGACGTGCCGCGATCGCGCGCTTCCTCGATGGCCTCCGACGTCTGTTCACCCAGCAGAACCCGGTTGGGCAATCCGGTGAGCAGATCGTAGTGCGCCAGCAGCTCGATGCGTTCGTTGGCTTCGCGCTCGCGGGTGATGTCACGGAACAGGACCACGAAGCGCGGCGGCAGGCCATCGCGACGATCCAGTTCGATCAGTACCTGTACCCAGACGCGCAGGCCGGATTGGCGGTAGAAGCACAGATCCAGCTGCTCGGGCAGGCCGCCACCGGCAATCCGTCCCAGCGCCGCTTCAAACGCCGCACGCGAATCCTCGGCATACAGTGCCAGAGCCTGGTCCAGGGTGATCGGCTCCTTGCGCAGGCCGTGGATGCGATAGCACTCCTCGGTCCATTGCATGTTGCGCGTGGCAACTTCGATCTCGCAGCCACCAATGCGGCCCAGCGCGGATACGCGGTTGAGCAGTTCGGTGCGCCAGCGGATAAGGGCGTCGGTCTGGTGCTGTTCGGTGATGTTCTGCACCTGCCCCAGCAAGCGCTTGGGCTGCCCGTCCATGTCCAGCAACGGCTGCATCCACAACCGCAGATGCTGGGACGGTTCGTTGCCGCGGGTCAGTTCCAGTTCGATGTTGGCAGCCCGGCCATCACGCCACAGGCGCCGCCAGGCGGCACGCAGTGCGCCGCGTGAGCGGGGGTGCAGCTGCTTGAGCCAACGTCGCTGCCCCGGGATGCTGCCCTGCTGCAGCGCCAGCAGCGAGCGCAGCTCCGGCGACCACCAGAAATGGCGGCTGTGCGGATCGAACGACCAGCTGCCCATGCTGGCGATGCGCTGGGCCTCGCGCAGATGCAGCTGTTGCTCCTGCAGCATGGCCTCCAGCTGCTTCTGCTGCTCGATGTCGGTATGGGTACCGACCATGCGCAGGGGCTGGCCATCGGCGGTACGCGCCACCACCCGGCCGCGGTCCAGCACCCATCGCCACTGGCCATCGGCCTGGCGGAAACGGAACTGGGCGCTGTACTGCTCACTGTCGCCGTGCAGGTGTTCATCCAGCGCGGCGCGCACCTGGGTGATGTCGTCGGCGTGCACGCGCGCCAGTATCTGGGTGGCGGTTTCCTCACCCAGCGCAGGCGTGCGGGCCACCCGGTCGCTGGGGATGTCCCAGTCCCACAGGCTGTGGCCGGCACTGTCCAGTGCAAGTTCCCAGCGACCACCGCCGTCAACCGGCACCGGCTCGGGCACGCTGAGGGTGAAGGCGAGCAGGTTGCCGCTGTTGTCATGCACGGCGCGCAGGTGGCCATCGTAGTGACCACGTGGGCCGCCCGGCAGCGTGCAGGCGACGATTCCACCGTCCGCGGCCAACAGGCGCAGGTCTTCCAGCATCGGCGCGTAGGCGGCCACCGTGGCCGGCAGGCCATGCTCGCGCGCGGCCGGATTGGCCGCGAGCGGGCGCCCGCTACGGTCGACGATGACCAGCGCCGAGGCGAGCGGATGCTGCAGCAGGCTGGCGATGATCCCTTGGTCCACGCGATCTTGCTCCGGATGAAACGCCCGACAGCGGGGCACGCAGTGGTTAACGGCGCCTGCGGCGGATAATTGAGTGGCCAGGGCACACCCGCGCGGTAAGATGACCGGCACCCCTCTTCCCTGCCCATCTCCCTGCCCTGTCCATGCCCGTAGAACCGACCGGCACCGCCCCTGTTCCCGACCCGCGGATGGCGCAGGCGCTGGGTCGCGACCGACGGCGCGTGGTGCTGAGCTATCTGGCGATGGCGCTGGCCTGGATGATCGCCACCGACGGCGCGGTGACGGCGCTGGTGCCCGACCCGCAGCAGGCGGCACTGTGGCAGAGCATGAAGGGCGCATTCTTCGCGCTGGCCAGCGCGGGCCTGTTGTACCTGCTGCTGCGGCCGCTGGCCGAGCACGTGCTGCACACCCACGCCCGCCTGCAGGCTTCCGAGCTGCGACTGCGGCAGATGTTCGAAGGCAACCCCGGCCCGATCCTGGTCTATGACCTGGACACGCTGGCCATCCTCGACGCCAATCCGGCCGCCTGCAGCACCTTCGGCTGGGACCGCGACGCGCTTCTGACGCAGACCATCGACGTGCTCTGGCCACCGGGCCAGGACCAGGCGTTGCAGACCAAGCTGGAAGAGATCCGCGAGGCTCCCGAGCAGCTGTGCATCCTGCGCGCGCAGTTGCAGTTGCGCGATGGCAGCCTGCGGCAGATGGAACTGCGCTCGAACGCGATCGACTACGACGGGCACACTGCGCGCCTGCTGATCGCCATCGACCGCACGGCCGAAGACCTGGCCCAGCTGCGGCGCGACCAGGCATTGGCGCGCGTGGAAGAGGCCCACGAACTGGCGCGGATCGGCGCATGGGAACTGGACCCGTCCACCGGCCAGGGCCGTTACTCCAACCAGGTCTATCGCCTGCTGGGCCGACGCCCGCCCGAAGCGCGACGCTGGCACCGTTTCGATGAGTTGCTGGTGGCGGCCGACCCGGCCACCTCCGCACAGACCGACCAGGTGCTGGCCGGGCTGTGCTCGGGCGGTCAGGTGCAGGTGGATGTGCTGCTGCCGGTACTGGCAATGGATGGCCGCGCGCTGATGGTGCACCTGCGTGCGGCCAGCGGTGTGGATGAGGCCGGCCGTGACCGGATCCTGGGCACCCTGCAGGACGTGACCGAACGTGAGCAGTCACGGCGCCTGCTGCGCGAACGCGAGGAGCAGTTCCGCGAGCTGGTGCGGGTGTTGCCCGATGGCGTGGTGATTCTGTCCGACGAACACGTGCTGTATGCCAACGCCTGGGCGGCCAGCCTGTTCGGCTACGGCAGCCACACGTTGCTGGGTGAACCGCTGTCGGCGTTGGTGGCAGGCGCCGATCTGGCCCGGACGCGCGCGCAGATGCGCGCTGGGCAGCCCCAGCACAGCCCGGGCCACAGCAGCGTGGTGGCGATGCAGCGCGCCGATGGCCGCAGCTTCCAGGCAGGTCTTGCGGTGGGTGACGTGCGCTATGGCGGGCGCGACTGCAAGCTGCTGATCGTGCGCGACCTGAGCGAATCGGAGCAGACCCGCAGCGCACTGGAGACCAGCAACCGCGAGCTGCAGGCGATGGCCGGTCGTCTGTTCTCGCTGCAGGAGGACGAGCGCCGGGCGATCTCGCGCGACCTGCACGATGACATCGGCCAGGCGATCACCGCGATCAAGCTCTCGGCCTATGCGGCGCAGGACGAGGACGATGCGCAACGCCGCGGCGAGGACCTGGCGCAGATCGTCAGCCTGGCCGATACCACCGTCGCCAAGCTGCGCGACATCTCCACCCTGCTGCGGCCGCCGCAGCTGGATGCGCTGGGCCTGGAAGCGGCGTTGAGCTGGCAGGCACGCGTGCTGTTCCGCTCGTCCAGCGTCGAACTGCAGGCTGAAATCGAATCACTGCCCACGCGCCCGGACAACAGCATCGAACAGGCCTGCTTCCGCATCGCCCAGGAAAGCCTGACCAACGTGCTGCGACACGCGCGCGCCAGCCAGGTGGTGCTGCAGCTGCGCGACGTCGACCAGCGAGGGCTGCACCTGATGATCCGTGACGATGGCGAAGGGTTCGACCCGGATGGCCCGCGCGGCCTGGGCCTGATCGTGATGCGCGAGCGCGCGCAGAGCGTGGGCGGCCATGTGCGGATCGAGTCGGCGCATGGCGCCGGTACCCTCGTCGATGTCCATCTTCCTTACCAGGCCGCTGTTACGGCGGCCGTCGAGTCAGCGGAATACTGAGCCCATGTGGAACCCCAACCTGCCCCCGGTCAGCATCGATGATGCACCTGATCGCCTTGGCGCCGGCAACCCCGAGCTGCAGGCGATGGTTGCCGAAGCCGCTTCCGGAGGCACCGCGCTGATGCTGATGCATGTGGACATCGACCACTTCGCCTCGGTCAACGAGAACATGAGCGCGGAGGTCGGTGACCAGGCCCTGGTGCTGGTCGCCCAGCGCCTGCAGTCCTACCTGCGCGGGCGCGGCAAGCTGTGGCGGCATGGCAGCGATGAGTTCCTGATCGCCGTGCCGCGCACCGCCGATCTGCCGCTGGCCGAGGATTTCGCCGAAGAGATCCGCCAGCAGATGGAGCTGCCACTCTCGGTTCTGCCCTATACGCTGTTCATGACCGGCAAGCTGGGCGTGAGCCTGTGTCCGGAGCACGCCAGCAGCGCCTCGCGCCTGCTCGACCATGCCGAGGACGCGCTGTACCAGGCCGCCCGCGAAGGCGGCAATGCGGTGCGCATCCATGCCGTGGACACGCCGCCGAGCGCGCACAGCGAGAGCATCATCGCGCGGCAGATCGTCGATGCCATTCCCAACGGCGAACTGAAGCTGCGTTACCAACCGCTGGTCAGTGCCCGCGATGGCCATGTGGTAGGCATGGAGGCGTTGCTGCGCTGGCAGTCGCCCACCCTGGGCATGCTGGTGCCGGAGCGGTTCATGCGCACCGCCGAGCGCCTGGGCATCATCGTGCAGATCGGCACATGGGTGCTGGAAGGTGCGTTGAAGCAGGCCCGGCTATGGCGCGACCAGGGCTTCGATGATTTCACCATCGCGGTGAATGTATCCACCCTGCAGCTGCTGCGACCGAACTTCTTTGCCGAAGTGATGGGCGTGATCCAGGCTTCGGGCGTGCCGGCGCAGATGCTGACGCTGGAGATCAACGAAAGCGCGCTGACCAACAACGTCAACTTCGTCCACGAAACGCTGGCCAACCTGCGCAACGAAGGCATCAGCCTGAGCCTGGACAACTTCGGCACCGGTGATTCGAGCCTGAGTGCCCTGGTGCGCTACCCGGTGGACAAGCTGAAGATCGACCGCAGCTTCATCAAGAGCGCGCCGGCCGGCAATCGTGAAGCGGCGATCGCCCGCGCGATCATCGCGATGGGCCACCAGCTGGGCATGACGGTGATCGCCAACGGCGTTGAATCGCAGGCGCAGCTGGGCTTCCTGCGCCGCAACGACTGTGACGTGTTCCAGGGCTACCTGTTCGGCGAGCCGATGTCGGCCGACGCCGCAGGCATGACCCTGCGTCGCCGCTACCTGCGCCCCGAAGCGTTCGCCGAAACCCGGCCGGACCGCACCCTGCTGCTGCTGGACGACGAGGAGAACGTGCTGCGCTCGCTGGTGCGCCTGTTCCGCCGCGATGGTTACCGCATCCTGGCAGCGGGCAACGTGCGCGATGCGTTCGATCTGCTGGCCATCAATGATGTGCAGGTGATCCTGTCCGACCAGCGCATGAGCGACATGAGCGGCACCGAGTTCCTGGGCCGGGTGAAGATGCTGTATCCGGACACGATCCGTCTGGTGCTGTCCGGCTATACCGATCTGAACACGGTGACCGATGCGATCAACCGCGGTGCGATCTACCGGTTCCTGACCAAGCCATGGAATGACGACGAGCTGCGCAAGCACATCCACCAGGCGTTCCGCACCTATGAGGAACAGCGGCGCAGCAACGGCGGAGTTCTTGTCGTTGATTCACCGGATACCAACAACGAGCGGCCCTGAGTGCTGCCTTACAGGCGGCGCAGCGCTTCGGCGGGCAACATCGCAGCGGCCCGGGTGGCCGGCAGTACACCAAATCCAACTCCTGCGGCGACCGACACGAGGAAGCCGGCGGCCACAACCATAGTATTGATCTCGACGGCGGTTCCCTGATGCACCGCGATCGCAGTCGCGCCAGCAACGCCGAAACATACTCCGATGATTCCGCCGGCAAGGCACAGCAAGGCTGATTCAAGCAGGAACTGATTTCGGATGGCCACCGGTGAAGCCCCAACGGCCATTCTCAGACCGATCTCGCCAGTGCGTTCAGTGATGGCCACCAGCATGATGTTCATCACGCCGATCCCCCCCACAGCCAGGCAGATGACTGCCACCGAGAGCAGCAGGAACATCATAGATCGATCCGTCCGTGCGCTTACGCGCACCGAGCTTGCCACATCGGAAAGATGGAAATCATCCACGCCACGTTGGCTTCGCGCTGCACCGAGCTGCCGCGTGACATGCGCAGAAACCTCACTGATCCGCTGTGGATCGGTGACACGCACTCCGATCTGCTGTACGGCCTTGTTGGGCAAGGGAAATTCGCCCATGATTTGCCTGCGCGCCGTTTCCATTGGAACGATGACGACATCGTCCAGATCCTGCCCGGCCACCGACTGCCCGCGCTGCTGAAGTACGCAACGGATACCGAACGAAGTACCGTTCATTCTCAATCGGCCATTTATGGGAGACCGCGCGCCAAACAACTTCCTTGCAGTGGATGCCCCGAGGCACGCCACTCTACGCGCACCTCTCAGCTCCTGTGGCGTCAGGGCGCTTCCCTGAGCGACTTCATAGCCCAAAACCGCCAGTCCCTGCTCGTGGATTCCGATCCAACTGGCGATCGCGGTAACCGCACCGCTGGATGCTTCTGTAGTGCCGCGCAGGAACCCACTTGCGGCCACTACCCCGGGCACGGCTTGAATCGTGCGGACATCTTGGTCTCTAAGCTGGTACAGGCCTCCCAGCGGCAGCAAGGCATTGCGATCACCGCGCAAGGTTCCGGAGTTCACATCAAGCCGGTTTGCGCCGAGTTCCGCGATGCTACTAGCGATCTGAACGCGAGTTCCCTCTGCTATCGATGCCACCATCACAATGGCTGCAACTCCGGCAGCAATCCCAAGCGAGGTCAATGACGATCTCAATGGCCTAGCGAGGAGGCTCCGCATGGCGGCCGAGAGCATCCGTTGCGCTCGATTCACTGGAAATTCCCATCGGCGAATTCCAGAAGACGATCCGCGCGTCTCGCCACAACGACATCGTGCGTAACTGTGAGGAGCGTTATTCCCGTTCGATGCAGGGCCTGAAAGAGATCTAGAACATCCCGGGCCGAAGCTTGATCTAAAGCTCCTGTAGGCTCGTCCGCCAGCACCAAACGCGGTCGATTGGCAATTGCACGTGCGATCGCCACCCTTTGCTGCTGGCCGCCAGACAACTCACGCGGCATGCGCTGCGCGAACTCGCCCATTCCCACGCTTTCAAGCGCGCCCGCCGATGCACTCAGAGCGGTCGCTTGAGACACATCGCCGTACTGGAACGGCAGCATTACGTTGTCCAGTACCGTAAGTTCAGATAACAGACTCAGATTCTGGAACACGAACCCCATTTCCCTGTTGCGCAGCCGCGCCAGATCCGACGCAGCAAACAGGGAGACATCTCGCCCAAAGAAAATGTACTGCCCGTCATCGACAGAATCGAGGCAGCCGAGCACGGACAAAAGAGTGGACTTTCCAGATCCCGATGGACCCATCACCGCCACGTGCTCACCCGCAGCGATGGTCAGACTAACCTTGCGAAGCACACTGAACCTGCGTCCGCCTGAAGAGTATGCTTTGCTTACGCTCCGTAGTTCAATTGCAGTTCGAGCCTCGCTCATTGGGGGGGATTACCAGCAGTCGCCACGCGGTCTGAGCTGGAAATCCCACTGACGATCTGCACAAACGCACCATCTTCAAGCCCCGTCAAAACGGTGCGTTTCACCATTCGCTTCCCCTCACGCACGTACACGGCTGCCTGGCGCGCATTGACCACGTCAGCAAGAAACTCATCCAATCTGGCTGATGCGCTCGGGGCCAATTCGCGCTTGAGATCAGAGAATGCATTGAGGATCGCCCTGTGCCGCTGCCTACGCATTGCCACAGCAGGATCCTCGGTGTCTTCGTCAATGACGACCACCTTGGAAGCCATTGGGCCGAAGAATGCAGACAACGCCGGATCCACTGAACCGGGGCCGCCCGCGCCAGGCTGAGGCGCCAAATTCAGGCCTCGGACGACCTCACGAAAAACCTGCGATTGCGTCTTGCTCAGCCGCAATTGCGAGATCGACGATTCCAGTGCGGCCTTCACGATGACCGCAGCGGGAACAACCTGTGCCGGCGATTGCTCGGCCAGTGCAGCCGATGGCAACGACAACACACCAATTCTCCGTTTGATGATGATCCTGGCATCAGCCAGCATACCCGGCACCAGTACACGGTCCGCATTGCCTACGGCGACGATGACTGGATACGTCGCGTTATTACCTTGTATCTTCGGAGCCACGCGCCGTTGGATGATGGTCCCGCGAAACTGCCTGCCAGGAAAGGCACTCACTTCGAACTCAACTTCGCGACCCGACTGAATGGCGCCGATATCCGCTTCGTCGACGGACAGCTCGATAATCATTTCCGACAGGTCTTCAGCGATCCGAAACATGGCGGGTGTTTCGAACGAAGCTGCTACGGTTTGACCGCGCTCAACCAAGCGTTCCAACACAACGCCATCGACCGGGGAACGGATCACAGTCTGATCAAGCTCGTACTGCGCTCGCTCTCTCGCTGCGCGCAGGCGCCGCTCTTCCGCAATCGCTTCTTGGATGGATGATCCCGCCTCGTTGTATCGATCAGCCAGCTGATCCAAGGTAGACCTCGAAACCAGCTTTCGTTCTTCAAGCTGCCGGGTCCGATCCAGCTCACGAGCGAGTGTCCCTGCTGCAATTCGAGCACGGGCAACGCGCGAATGCGCAGCATTCACAGACGCCTCGGCCGAGTGCGCATCAGCCTGATAGCGAGACGGATTGATTTCAGCGATTACCTGCCCTTTACTGACAATGTCATTGAAATCAACAAGCACACGGGCGATCTCACCGGATACTTCCGATCCTACTGTCACGGTTGATCGAGCACTCAATCTTCCGGTGGCCTCAATCGACTCGACTAGCGAGCGCGGCTCCGCCGACACCACTGCATCGGCGTTCTCCAGCAGCTCAGCATGCCGCTGCAACCCGCCCTTGAACAGAGGGATGCATGCCATGACAGCGAGTACGATGACGGCTGCGGCC
>NZ_QAIJ01000313.1:19816-28103 GCF_003060985.1 Stenotrophomonas sp. HMWF023 | reverse complement strand
AATGCTCACGGGAAGACCGCACAAGTGCACGACCGTCCTGCAGAACAAACTCGAAGCGATAAGCCAGTTTTACTGCAACCGCCTCGAGTCGTGCTCGACCGTCATCACACTCGTCATCGGCCTGTTGATAGCTGCATATGGCCGCGCCGAAGAAGGCCCATGTCGGCAGCGTGTCTGCGACGGACACCCTGAACGGGGTCGTCCGTTGCTCCTGGAGGGATGAACATCCCACAGCCGAATCGATCTGCTCGACATCGGTCACATGGCCATCGGCCGTCACAACGAAACTCACGCAGACAACCGCCTGCTGCCCCGCCCTGAGCGCATCGACAGGATACGCCGGCTCAGGCGCTTCGATGGACGTTGGCATGATGAATCTCTGGCGTTCATCAAGCACATTTCGCACAGCGCCCTCTGGGATTATCATGGAACTGGTCACATCAATGCTGGAAGACGCACGATGGGCGGCGCAGCCAGTAAGCGCCAGCACCATTGCGAGAAGCACAGGGAAGAATGTCTTTTGCATCGGCGTCTGCTTTTCGAGTGCGCACCGGGAAATATCCGGTGCGCACAATTAAACTACTGCTTGCTACCGGAACTCTTCTGCTTGATGCACGTAACTACGCCACCACTGGCCGAGCAGGAATAACCCGGCGGGCTTGCAACCGGACCGTCAGGAAGCGTATGAGCGAGTACGACCCCGGCCGTTAGTGAAGAACAGACCGCGAATGCGGCAACTGCCAGTTTCCTTTTCAATGACATTTCCTATGTCTCCTTAAGAGCCTGTCCAATTCAGGCAACCCGAACTTAATTGCCTGGTATAGGAATGTCAATGCGAGCCATGGCGATTGCACAGCGTCATGCAGATTGAGCCTTCCGCGTTGATCATTGCGCTCAGCGCGGCTGTTTGATCGGCAGCACCAGGCGGAAGCGCGAGCCGACACCCGGGGTGCTGTCCAGGTCGATGCGGCCGTGGTGCTTGTTGATGATGCTGTAGGAGATCGACAGGCCCAGGCCGGTACCACTGCCCACCGGCTTGGTGGTGAAGAACGGATCGAAGATGCGCTGGCGCAGTTCCGGCGAAATGCCACCGCCGGTGTCTTCAAATTCCACCCACACCGTGTCGCCGTCCACGCCGGTACGCACGGTGATCGTGCCGCGCTCGGCGATGGCGTGGCCTGCGTTGAGCAGCAGGTTCATGTAGACCTGGTTCAACTCCGACGGCAGGCATTCCACCAGCGGCAGCTGGCCGAACTCGCGCACCAGGTGCACCTTGTACTTGAGCTCGTTCCAGATGATGTTGATGGTCGATTCAAGGCCGGAATGCAGGTCGACCAGCTTCCACGACTCGTCACGGCCGGAATAGGAGAAGTCCTTCAGGTCGCGCACGATGCGGGTGACGCGCTCGATGCCTTCGCGTGACTCGGCCATCAGCTGCGGCAGGTCGCGGCTGATGAAATCGATGTCCAGGCGGTCACGGATATCGTCGATTTCCGGAATCAACGCCTTCGGGTCCGGCGCACGCAGGGCACGCTCATAGGCCTCGATCACCGTGAACAGACTGCGCAGATATTCCTGCAGGCTGCCCAGGTTGGAATGCACGTAGCCGATCGGGTTGTTGATCTCATGCGCCACGCCGGCGGCAAGCTGGCCGATGGAGGCCATCTTCTCCGACTGCAGCAGCTTTTCCTGGGTTCCGTTCAAGCGCAGGTACGCCTGCCGCAGTTCGGCATGGCGCTGCTGCAGTTCGCGCTCGTAGTCTTCCTGGCCTTCGATATGGCGGAACAACGCCAGGTAGTGCCCCGTGCCGGGTTCACCATGGAAGTACAGATGGGCGATGACCACGCCCTCGCCCAGTGGCAGGCTGCCGTTCCAGTGACCGTGCTGGCGCGCTTGTTCGAGCGCATCCGGCGGCAGCAGTTCGCGCAGGCGCTGCGGCGGCGGCAAGGCACCTTCGTCACTGCCCAGCAGGCTCTGTGCGGCCGGGTTGGCCAGGGCCACCTGTCCATCTTCGGTGAACAGCAGCAGGCCTTCGCGCAGGCGCTCAAGCAGGGCCTGCAGGACCGGTTGCGGCGGAAGGGGGGCGGTAACCAGAACGTTGGCGGCGGACACGGCGACTCGAGGCGATCAAACAGGCGCCCAATATACGCGCTCGTGCGGCGGCCCACAGCCGCCATCGGGCGGTCAGCCGACCGCCGGCCTGTCAGGCGACGGCGAGTGGCCGCCGCGCGGTGACGGTGTGCGACTGGCCCTTGGCATCGTATGCCGAGGACTCTTCGGTGCGGCCCATCTGGCGCAGGGCCCAGTTGACCTCGCGCCGGCGCCGCGACAGCAGCACGCCGTTGGCGCGGTTGCGCTCGGCCAGTTCCTGCAGCTGCTCGCCCTCGCCCACCGGCGGCGCGCCTTCCAGCGCACGCAGCGCTTCCAGCTTCGCACCGGTGGCACGGATCAGGGCATGCACGTCGTGCTCGACCAAGGCCTGGCGTTCAACGTCCAGGGCCTGGGCAAGGCGCTGCAGCGGCTCGCTCATCGCCGCGGTCATCCTTGCAGCTGCTGGTCCAGTTCAAGCATGCGCGAAGCGATCGCGTCCGGATTGATCTTGTAGGTACCGTTCTGCAGCGATTCGCGCACCGCTGCAACACGCTGGGCGTCGATCGCCGGGGCGGTGCTCAGCTCACGCTCGATGGCCTGCAGGTTGGTGGCTTCGCCGGTCAGGCGCAGGCTGTCGGCCGCTTCGACCGGACGTGCCGCCGAATCGGTGCTCACGCCGGGCTTGGCGGCCGGGGTGGTCACGCTGCGCAGTGCCTGGGGGACCTGCAGGTTGCCGTCGATTTTCTGGCTCATGGGGTGTCCTGGAGTTGCCGTACACAAGGGATAACGACCGCAGGGCCGTGATCTTTAGGGGAATTCTGCATTATTTCAACGCGCCACTATTACGTCACCGGCCGCGTCCACCGTGCCCTGCACGATACGGCGCGAGGACAGGTTTTCCACCGAGACGCGCTCGTTCTGGCCGGCATCGCCCAGTGCGCGCCCTGCGATGCGGACCTCGACCGAACCACGCCGCGATACCAGTGCCACACTGTCTCCTCGCTTGATGAGACGCTGTGCGACCAGATCATTGCTCGACAACAGTGTTCCCGCCGACAACGGCCGACGGGCGATGCGGCCGATCGCTGCAGCAGGATCGGCCAGCACTGCGCCGGCAATCCGTGCCGCGTCACGCTGGGCAGTACTGATATCGGCAGCGGCGATGGATTCTCCAGTGCCAATGCCACGGGTCAGCACCAGCACGGTCTGGTTGCGGCGCACCTTCACCGGCACGAACAGGCGCCAGCCACCGGCATCGGGGCAACTCACCTCCACCGTGGTGTTGGCGGTGGGCTGCACCTGCAATGCGCCACCACATTTTGGAAGACGCAGCGCATCGGCGACGACGGCCTCACCTTCGGTGCCGGCCGCAAGGGTCGACAACGCCGCAGCGCGGATGCTGGCCACCGGCTGCCAGTCGGCCGCAGTCGCCCACGGCGCGGCCACGGCCATTGCAATGGCAAGGAAAGAAGCAATGCGGCGCATGGCGCCTCCTGTCGGTAAGTCCTGGCCCAGACGCGTGCAAGGCGCGTGCCACAGGCAGGGGGCGGAAATCTTCCCGGGCCAGGCCCTGTACACAGGCCCTCAAGTTCCGCCCTGCCCGCGCCGATACAGCAGCCATGTCCCATGACCTGCTCAACCGGATCGACCAGCGAACCCGACTGGCCGGCCACAATCGCCTGGCGCTGCTGCTGTTCCGCCTCGGCGGACGTCAGCTTTTTGGCGTCAACGTCTTCAAGGTGCAGGAAGTGCTGCGCCGCCCGGAACTGTTCCAGGTACCCGGCCTGCCCGGCCAGTTTGCCGGCGTGGCCGATGTACGCGGGCGCTCGGTGCCGGTGCTGGACCTGGGCCTGGCCATCGGCCACCCCGAGCGCGAGCCGGATGCGGACACTGCACCGGGTTACCTGGTGGTGACCGAGTTCAACCGTTCGATCCAGGGCTTCCTGGTCAGCGGCGTGGAACGCATCGTCAACATCGCGGTGGAAGACATCCATCCGCCACCGGAACTGGGCGCTGAATCCAGCTACCTGACAGCGGTGACCCGCTTCCAGGGCGAGCTGATCCAGGTGATCGACGTGGAAAGCGTGCTGGCCGACATCGCCCAGGTCCGCGGTGAAGCGGTGCTCGACCCGGCCATGGCGATGCCCGCCGATGCCCCGCAGCTTCAGGTGCTGGTGGTGGATGATTCGCGGGTGGCCCGCCAGCAGATCCGCAGTGTGCTGGACCAGCTGGGCGTGGGCGCCACCCTGCTGTCGGATGGCAAGCAGGCGCTGGACCACCTGCTGCAGATCCATGCCTCGGGTGAGAATCCGGCCGATCGCTACGCCATGGTGATCTCGGACATCGAGATGCCGGCGATGGACGGCTACACGCTGACGACGGAAATCCGGCGCCACGCCGGCCTGTCCGGGCTGTACGTGCTGCTGCATACCTCCCTGTCGGGCGTATTCAACAATGCGATGGTCGAGCGCGTGGGTGCCAATGCCTTCGTCGCCAAGTATTCGCCGCACGAGCTGGCCGACTTCGTGCTGGACCGCCTGCGCAAGGTGGCGATGGCGGCGTAAGGCCGCCGCTCGCGTCTCCGCCGGGCATGGCCCGGCGCTGCCAGACACCTGCCCCGACCCACGGTAGCGCCGGGCCATGCCCGGCGAGCGCGACGTTGCGCACCACGCTTTGGCACACCGCTTGCAGCTTCCCGGGCAATGTTCCCGTGGGAGTGCACCGTGCGCAACCTGATTACCGACTACCTGGGCGTCCATGCCCAGGCAATGCCGTTGCGCGAACAGCGCATGAAGCTGATCGCCAGCAATCTCGGCAATGCCGACACCCCCGGCTACAAGGCCCAGGACCTGGACTTCGACTCGGCCCTGCGCCATGCCCAGGGCCTGGATGCCAACGGCCTGATGACCACCACCAACGAGCAGCACTACGAAATCAGTAGTGGCCTCAATCCGTTCCAGGTGGCCCGCGAGGGCGTGCAGCCCAGCATCGACGGCAACACCGTCGACCCCGATGCCGAACGCGCCGCCTACGGCCGCGCCGCCCTGGAATACCGCGCCTCGCTGAGCTTCGTCGAAAGCAAGGTGCGTTCCATGCTCACCGCGATCACGGGGCAATAAGCCATGAGCAACCTGCCGATCTTCGATATCGCCGGCTCCGCGCTGCAGGCGCAGTCGGTGCGCATGAGCACCATCGCCTCCAACCTGTCCAACGCTGACAGCATCGCCGGCTCCGCCGACGCGGTGTACAAGCCGCTGGAACCGATCTTCCAGGCGGTCACCAGCAAGACCGATCCGAACATCACCTCGGTGCAGGTCAAGGAGATCACCCAGAGCAACGCGGCGCCGATCAAGCGCTACGAGCCTGGCCATCCGCTGGCCGATGGCGATGGCTACATCTACCAGCCCGACGTCGATCCGGTGGCGCAGATGGTCAACCTGATCTCCACCTCGCGCAATTACCAGGCCGGCGTGGAGATGTTGACCACCGCCAAGGAACTGGCCCTGGCCACCCTGACCATGGGCCGCTGAGGCCCGCTGCACCGGACACCGTCATGACCACTGCCGTCAACAACCAGAGCAACCAGGACGTCTACACCGCCCTGGGCCTGAACGCACCCAACAGCAACGCCACCAAGAAAAAGAACACGCTGGACCAGGCCGACTTCCTGCGCCTGATGACCGAGCAGCTGCAGCACCAGGATCCGCTGAAGCCGATGGACAACACGCAGATGGTCTCGCAGATGGCGCAGATGTCGACCGTGCAGGGCATCACCGATCTGAACAAGTCGGTGAAGGGCTTCCTGGAGTCGATGGCCAGCGACCAGGTGCTGCGTGGCGCGGCGCTGGTCGGCCACCAGGTGCTGGTGCCGTCGGAAAAGCTGGTGCTGGAAAAGGAAGGTTCGGTGGAAGGCACGGTTGCCGCACCGGCCGCCGGCATCGTCACCGTGGACGTCACCGACGCCAACGGCGCCAAGGTCACCTCCATCAGCGTGGAAGCCAAGGCTGCCGGCGAGACCGCGTTCACCTGGGACGGCAAGGATGCCAACGGCAAGCGCATGGAGCCGGGCAAGTACAACATCGTCGCCAACCACGTCGACACCACCGGCAAGAGCACCAAGCTTTCAACCTTCGTGCAGGCCCCGGTGGAAAGCGTGACCGTCGGTTCCGACGGCCTCTACCTGAATCTCAAGGGCCTGGGCACGGCCCCTCTCGACTACGTGCTCCGCGTCAGCTGAGCCGCACCCACCGCATCCAACAGGAGCATCCCATGGGCTTCAACATTTCCCTGTCCGGCATCAACGCTGCCAACTCGGACCTGAGCGTCACCGCCAACAACGTGGCCAACGTCAACACCACCGGCTTCAAGCAGTCGCGTGCGGAATTCGCCGACCTGTTCGCCGCCACCAGCTACGGCCTGTCCAGGAACGCGATCGGTTCGGGCGTGCGCGTCTCCAACGTGGCCCAGCAGTTCATCCAGGGCAACAACGAGCAGACCGGCCGCAGCCTGGACATGGCCATTTCCGGTGAGGGCTTCTTCACCATGAACATGAACGGTGCTCGCGTTTACTCGCGCGCCGGCAACTTCCAGACCGACGCCGGCGGCTACGTGGTCAACCCGCAGGGCGCACGCCTGCAGGTACTGGCACCGAACGCCGACGGCACCAACTTCGACGCCGGCCGCCTGGTCGACCTGCAGCTGCTGACCACCGACAGCCCACCCAAGCAGACCAGTGAAGTCAAGGTCGGCTTCACCCTGCCGGGCAATGCCAAGCAGCCGACGGTGGCCACCTTCGACCCCACCAACTCCAACAGCTACAGCCACTCCAGCGGCGGCATCACCGTGTATGACTCGCTGGGCGTCAGCCACACCCAGGTGTCCTACTTCGTCAAGGAAGCGGCCACCAACGCGTGGACGGTGCACAACTACGTCGATGGCCAGCCGGCCGGTACACCGACTCCGCTGACCTTCGACAACGCCGGCAAGCTGACCGCGCCGGCCAACGGCAAGATCAGCCTGGGCACTTTCACCCCGACCACCGGTGCTGGCGTGCTGAACATGACGCTGGATGTAAGCGGCTCGACCCAGTACGGCGAGAAGTTCGCCCTGCGCAACACCCAGCAGGATGGCTACGCGGCCGGCAAGCTCAACGAGATCACTGTTTCGGAAACCGGCGTGGTGTACGCGCGCTATTCCAACGGCGACGACAAGCCGCTGGGCCAGGTGGCGCTGACCAGCTTCAACAATCCGCAGGGCCTGGAACAGAAGGGCAACAACCTGTGGATGGAGACCTTCGATTCGGGCACGCCGCGCACCGGCGCCGCCGACACCTCCAACCTCGGCAAGATCCAGGCCGGTTCGCTGGAGTCCTCCACCGTCGACCTGACCGAACAGCTGGTCAACATGATCACCGCGCAGCGCAATTTCCAGGCCAACGCGCAGATGATCACGACCCAGGACCAGATCACCCAGACCGTCATCAACATCCGTTGATGACCTGCTGACCCTGTCACGGAACTCCCCGCATGGATAAAGCCCTTTACGTGGCGATGACCGGTGCCCGCGCCTCCCTGCAGGCGCAGGGAACGCTCAGCCACAACCTCGCCAACTCGGACACCCCCGGCTTCAAGGAAGCGCTGGCCAATACCGAAGCCTTCCCGATCCGCGGCCCGGGCTTTGCCTCGCGGGTGGATGCGCTGCACGTCGATGCGGGCTTCAACCGCACCGCCGGCGCGCAGCACATCACCGGCAAGCCGCTGGACCTGTCATTGCAGACCGGCACCTGGCTTGCCGTGCAGTCCGGTGATGGCAGCGAGGCGTACACCCGTGGTGCCGCGCTGTCGGTGACTCCAAACGGCCAGCTGGTGACCTCCAGCGGCCGTCCGGTGCTGGACGACAACAACAACCCGATCGCGATCCCGCCCTACCAGGCGATGGAGATCGGCAACGACGGCACGATCTCGATCATCCCGCAGGGCGAAGGCCCGCAGACGATGGCGATGATCGGCCGGATCAAGGTGGTGCAGGCGCCGGATGAACGCCTCGAACGCGGCCTGGATGGCCTGTTCCGCAATACCGATCCGCTGCAGCCGTTCGCCCAGGCGCAGGGCACGGCGGTGCACAGCGGCCAGCTGGAAGGCAGCAACGTCGATGCCGCAGGCGCGCTGGTGCAGATGATCCAGCTGCAGCGCCAGTA
>NZ_QAIJ01000313.1:10126-19806 GCF_003060985.1 Stenotrophomonas sp. HMWF023 | reverse complement strand
TCACCCAGACAGGACTCCGAAGATGAACCAGGCATTGTGGATCGCTAAAACCGGACTGGATGCGCAGCAGATGCGCATGTCGGTGGTTTCCAACAACCTCGCCAACACCAACACCACCGGCTTCAAGCAGGACCGCGCCAGCTTCGAGGACCTGTTGTACCAGCAGGTGCGCCAGCCCGGTGGTTCGTCTTCGGCACAGACCCAGCTGCCCACCGGCCTGCAGATCGGCACCGGCGTGCGCGTGGTGGCCACCGCCAAGAACTTCGAGCAGGGCAGCCAGCAGCAGACCGGCCGCGCGCTTGACGTGATGGTCAACGGCCGCGGCTTCTTCGAAGTGCAGATGCCCGACGGCAGCTCGGCCTACACGCGCGACGGCTCGTTCAAGATCAACCAGGACAGCGAGCTGGTGACCAACAGCGGCTACCCGGTGCAGCCGGGCATCCAGATTCCCGAAGGCGCACAGTCGGTGACCATCGGTACCGACGGCACCATCAGCGTGAAGATGGCCGACGGCGCGGCATCGGTGGAAGTAGGTGCGCTGACCCTGACCGACTTCGTCAATCCGGCGGGCCTGCAGGCACGTGGTGAAAACCTGTTCCTGGAAACCACCGCGTCGGGCCCGGCACAGAACGGCAACCCCGGCCTGAACGGCCTGGGCACCGTGGTGCAGGGTGCGCTGGAAGGCAGCAACGTCAACGTGGTGGAAGAGCTGGTGTCGATGATCGAAACCCAGCGCGCCTACGAAATGAACGCCAAGGCGATCTCGACCACCGACTCGATGCTCGGCTACCTCAGCAACAAGCTCTGACCGCCCTCACCGGGAACCTGCCATGTCGTCCCTTTCTTCCTTCGCCCGTACTGCCCTCGCCTGCGCCGTGGCTGCCCTGCTCGGTGGCTGCGTGATCGCTGGCGACGTGCGCCCCTATCCGACGATGGCGCCATTGCAGCCGATCATGCCGCCGCAGTCCGAACCGACTGCCGGCGCGATCTACGCCGCCGGCCCGACCCTGCAGCTGTATTCGGACCGCCGTGCGCGCGATGTCGGCGACCTGTTGACCATCACCCTGCTGGAGAACACCACCGCGCAGACCAGCGCCAACACCGCCACCAACAAGGAATCGAACCTGAGCCTCGGCACGCCGTCGATTCTCGGTGCACCGGTCACCCTGGGCGGCAAGGACATCCTGAGTGCAACCGCCAAGGGCGCGCGCGATTTCACCGGCAAGGGCAACAGCGCGCAGAGCAACCGCCTGCAGGGCAACGTGACCGTGACGGTGGTGCAGCGCCTGCCCAACGGCAACCTGGTGGTGCAGGGGCAGAAGAACCTGCGCCTGAACCAGGGCGACGAACTGGTGCAGGTACAGGGCATCGTGCGCCCCGGTGACATCAGCGCGGACAACACCGTGCCCTCCAGCCGCGTGGCTGAAGCGCGCATCGTCTATGGCGGCCGCGGCCCTGTTGCGCAGTCCAACGCGATGGGCTGGTTGAGCCGTTTCTTCAACTCCGGCCTGACGCCGTTCTGAGTATGGCCATGAAACTCTTCTTCTCTTCTTGCTGGCAGCGACGCGCGGCGTCGCTCTACGGATCATTCTTCCTCCTGCTGGCAATCGCTGCGCCCGCCAGCGCCGAGCGCATCAAGGACCTCGCCCAGGTGGGTGGCGTGCGTGGCAATGCGTTGGTGGGTTATGGCCTGGTGGTCGGCCTGGATGGCAGCGGTGACCGCACCAGCCAGGCGCCTTTTACCGTGCAGAGCCTGAAGAACCTGCTGGGCGAACTCGGCGTCAACGTGCCGGCCAACGTCAACCCGCAGTTGAAGAACGTTGCGGCCGTGGCGATCCACGCCGAGCTGCCGCCGTTCGCCAAGCCCGGCCAGCCGATCGACATCACCGTGTCCTCGATTGGCAACGCCGTGTCGCTGCGTGGCGGCTCGCTGCTGATGGCGCCGTTGCGCGGCGCCGATGGCCAGGTCTATGCGATTGCCCAAGGCAACCTGATCGTCGGCGGCTTCGGCGCGCAGGGCAAGGACGGTTCGCGCGTCTCGGTGAACGTACCCAGCGTCGGCCGCATTCCCAACGGTGCGACCGTTGAACGCGCCCTGCCCGATGTGTTCGGTGCCAGCGGCGAGATCACCCTCAACCTGCACAACAGCGACTTCACCACCATCTCGCGGATGGTGGGTGCACTCAACAATGCCTTTGGCGAGGGCTCGGCCCGCGCCGTGGACGGAGGCACGGTTGCCGTGCGTGCGCCGACCGATGCCGGTGCGCGTATCGGCCTGCTGGCCCGCATCGAAAACCTGGAACTGACCCCGGGTGCTGCGCCGGCCAAGGTGGTGGTCAACTCGCGTACCGGCACCGTGGTCATCGGCCAGCAGGTGCGGGTCGGCCCGGCTGCGATCTCGCATGGGTCGCTGACGGTGACCATCCAGGAAAACACCAACGTCAGCCAGCCCAACGCCTTTGCCGGTGGCCAGACCGTGGCCACGCCGCAGTCGACCATCACCGCCACCAACGATGGCAGCCGCATGTTCAAGTTCAATGGCGGCACCACCCTGGACGAGATCGTGCATGCGGTGAATGCCGTTGGCGCGGCACCGGGTGACCTGATCGCGATCCTGGAAGCACTGAAGCAGGCCGGCGCCCTGAGCGCCGAGCTCGAGGTGATCTGACATGCGCATCACTCCCGCATTCGAATTGAGCCCCGCACAGCAGAACGATCCGGCCAAGATCGACAAGGTCGCGCGCCAGCTTGAAGGCCAGTTCGCGCAGATGCTGGTCAAGAGCATGCGTGATGCCAGCTTCGGCGATTCGCTGTTCCCGGGCGAAAACAAGATGTTCCGGGAGATGTACGACCAGAAGATCGCCGAGGCGATGACCCGCGGCAAGGGCCTGGGCCTGTCGAGCATGATCACCCGCCAGTTGTCCGGGGCGCAGGCCGATGGCCCGGCGCTGGATACCCGGGTGGACCCGGCCAAGGCCAGCCGCGCTTACCAGCTGAACGCTCCGGCCGCGCCGTCGCTGCCGCTGCCGCTGCAGGATGCTGGCCAAGCCGTGCGCATGCTGCAGCAGATGGCGGCCGGTGTGCAGGATGGCGCGCAGTCGTCGGTCGCACCGATGGAGCAGGCGCTGGATCTGATTGCTGGCCGGGAAAGCAGCGGCATGCACCGCTCGCTGGGCACCGACGATCCCTATGCCGGCACCATCGGTGGTGCGGATTGGGCCGCTGCCAGCGACCAGTGGGCGCCGACCGCCAGCAACCGCGGCAGCAGCGGCACCCCGGCCGATGCGCTGGCCACCCGCACCGCCGTCGCCCAGCTGGGCGCGCACACACCTGAAGGCTTCGTCGCCAGCATCTGGCAGCACGCGCAGAGCGCGGCCAAGGAACTGGGCGTGGACGCCCGCGCCCTGGTTGCGCAGGCAGCGCTGGAAACCGGCTGGGGCAAGCGCCAGATCAAGCATGCCGACGGCAGCACCTCGCACAACCTGTTCGGCATCAAGGCCACCGGCTGGAAAGGCCAGAGCGCCACTGCCGGCACCCATGAATATGTCGATGGCGTGCGCCGCAACGAGACCGCCAGCTTCCGCGCCTACACCTCACCTGCGGAGAGCTTTGCCGACTACGTGCGCCTGCTGAAGACCAGCCCGCGCTACCAGCAGGCGCTGCAGGCCGGCACCGATGTGCAGGGCTTCGCGCGCGGCCTGCAACGCGCCGGCTATGCCACCGACCCGCGCTACGCGGCCAAGATCGCCGCGATCGCCGGCGGCCCGACCATCGAGCGCGCCGTGGCCGCCGTGGCCGACGCTGGCTCACGCATCGGTCAGACCTTCGCCAGCACCGCAACCGCGGCGCTGGGTATCACTCGTCGTTGAGGAACCCCATGTCCAGCGTACTTTCCACCGGTACCAGTGCCCTGCTCGCCTTCCAGCGTGCGTTGGCCACCACCAGCCACAACGTGGCCAACCTCAACACGCCTGGCTACAGCCGGCAGAAAGTCGATTTCGCCACTGCCACCCCGCAGAACTACGGCTACGGCGACGTTGGCAACGGCACCCGCATCGTCGACATCCGCCGCGCTGCCGACCAGCTGGCGATCTCGCGCCTGCTCGACAGCGGCGGCGAGCTGGCACGCCTGAAGCAGCTCTCGGGCATGGCCGACCGGGTCAATGCGCTGTTCTCCGATGCGGCCACCAACGTGGCCGGGGTCTGGTCGAACTTCTTCGACACCGTCAGCGGCCTGTCCTCCAACGCGGCCGGCACTGCCGACCGGCAGAACATGCTCGATGGTGGCAAGGCGCTGGCCAACCGCTTCAGCCAGCTCAACACCCACCTGAACAACCTCAATGGCGAGGTCAACAACGGCCTGATGGCCGGTGCCACCGAGGTCAACCGGCTGGCGTCGGAGATCGCACAGATCAACGGTGCCATCGGCACCAATATCGCCAACGCCGCGCCCGACCTGCTGGACCGCCGCGACCAGCTGATCTCGCAGCTGGTGGGCTACACCGGCGGCACGGCGGTGATCCAGGACGGCGGCATCATGAACGTCTACACCGCCGGCGGCCAGGCGCTGGTGGTGGGCACCACCGCATCGAAGGTCACCACGGTGGCCGACCCGTACCAGCCCGAGCGCCTGCAGCTGGCGCTGCAGACCCAGGGCGGCACCATCACCCTGGACCCGAAGGCGGTGGGCGGCCAGATCGGTGGCCTGCTCGAGTTCCGCGACACCGTGCTGACCCCGGCCCAGGCCGAACTGGGCAAGCTGGCGGTCGGCCTGGCCGAGACCTTCAACAGCACCCATCGCCAGGGCGTCGACCTGTACGGCAAGATGGGCGGCGACTTCTTCAATATCGGCACGCCGCGTGTCACCGGCAATGCCAGCAACACCGGCACCGGTTCGATCAGCGCCAGCTATGGTGATCTCGGCAAACTGGAAGCGCAGAACATCGTGCTGAAATTCGATGGCAGCAACTGGACCGCCAGCCGCGCCGACACCGGCGCCAGCGTGCCACTGACCGGCACCGGCACCGCTGCTGACCCGTTGCTCATCAACGGCGTGAAGCTGGTGGTCGGCGGTACCCCGGCAGCCAACGACCGCTTCCTGCTGCAGCCGACGGCCGGCGTGGCCGGCAGCCTGGAGATGGCGATCACCGATCCGTCGCGCATCGCCGCGGCGGCCGCGATCAAGGGTGCGGCGGCACTGGCCAACACCGGTACCGGCAAGCTGAGCGGCGTGACCGTGACCGACTCGGCCAACGCCAACCTGCGCAATCCTGCTGCGATCGTGTTCACCTCGGCCACCACCTACACCATCGACGGTGGCCCGCCGCAGACCTACACGCCCGGCCAGACCATCAGCGCCAACGGCTGGAGCTTCGTGCTCGATGGCGTGCCGAAGAACGGCGACACCTTCAACATCACCCCGACCCCGGCCGGCTCGTCGGACAACAGCAACGCCACCAAGCTGTCCAAGGTGGAATCGGCCAAGGCGTTCAACGCCGGCACGGTAACGCTGGGCGGCGCATTGGGCGGGCTGACCACCCAGGTCGGTGCCGCAGCGCGTTCGGCGGAGTATTCGCTGGGGGCACAGCAGGTGATCGCCGACCAGGCACAGGCGGCGCGTGACGAAGTCTCGGGCGTCAACCTGGATGAGGAAGCGGCCGACATGCTGCGCCTGCAGCAGGCCTACCAGGCCGCCTCGCAGCTGATTTCCACCGCCGACTCCATGTTCCAGACCATCCTGGGAGCCGTGCGCCGATGAGCAACCGCATCTCCACCGGAATGATGTACAGCCAGTCGGTGGCGCTGATGATGGCCAAGCAGGCCAAGCTCAGCCACCTGGAACAGCAGATCGCCACCGGCAGCAAGATCGTCAGCGCCAAGGACGATCCGGTTGCCGCAGGTGCTGCGGTTGGCCTGGACCGCAGCCTGGCCGCACTGGAACGCATGAAGCTCAACGGCAACAACGTACAGAACCGCCTGGGCGTGCAGGAAAACACCCTCGCCCAGGTCAACGACCTGATGGCGCGCGTCAACGATCTGACCATCCAGGCCAGCAATCCCGCGCTGAGTGCGCCTGACAAGAAGACCCTGATCACCGAGTTGAACCAGATCCGCGACGGTCTGCTGTCGCTCGCCAACAGCAGCGACGGCACCGGTCGCTACGTGTTCGGTGGCACCAACGACAATGATCCGCCGTTCGCCAAGATCGACGGCAAGGTGGTCTATCGCGGCGACCAGACCCAGCGCCAGGTGGAAGTCGGCCCGGATACCTACGTGCGTGATGCCCTGCCCGGCAGCGAGATCTTCCTGCGCATTCCCACCGGCGATGGCTTCGTCGATGGCAGCGCAGCGGCAGGCAACACCGGCAACGGCGTGCTGACCAACATCACCCGCGACGGCAGCGACAGCTGGAACGGGCAATCATTCAGTGTGCGCTTCACGGCGGCCAACCAGTACGAAGTGCTCGACGGTGCCGGCAACGTGACCAGCACCGGCACCTACAAGGCTGGCAGCGAACTGGAGATCAACGGCGTTCGCCTGCAGATCGCCGGCGCGCCAGCGACAGGTGACAGCTTCAACGTGCAGGCCGCCAGCAGCCGCGACGTCTTCGGCACGATGGACAAGCTGATCGCCGCCCTTGACGCCGATACGGGTACGCCGGCGAAGATGGCCGCGCAGCAGAATGAACTGCAGAGCGCGTTGCGTGATGTCGGCCGCGCTGCGGAACGGATGATCGATTCGCGCGCCGCCGGCGGTTCGCAGTTGAAAGCACTGGACAACGCGGCGGAGATGCGTGAGGCCAATGGCGTGACGCTGAAGACCACGCTGTCGCAGATGCGCGACCTGGACTACGCCGATGCATTGAGCCAGTACCAATTGGAAAGCACTGCGCTGCAGGCGGCACAGACACTGTTCTCGCAGATGCAGTCGATGTCGCTGTTCAACAAGATCCGCTGATTCCACGCGCCAGCGCTGGAGCCCAAGGCCGCGATGCCCTGCATCGCGGCCTTTTTCGTTTCTGCCGGGAACACACCCCGTCGCCACCATTCAGCTTGCCGGGCAGGCGCCGATACCTCTTCTTGCGCCGGCCAGGTCCTGCCTGGCCGCCCTTTGCCGGGTTCGCCCCGCTCCCTCCGGGCCAGCGGGAATCCTCGGAAAAACAGCGTTCAGCGATGAAATTCGGCCGTAACGAAATTCCCCGCTAAAGGTTGTTGACAAAGCGCCGTTATTCATTTGGCAACAGCGAAGCACACAGCCACACAAAAAAACAGGCGGCGCTTCGTTTCATTCACCAACGGGTTCCACATAAGAGGAGACGACCCCATGGCACAGGTAATCAACACCAATACGATGTCGCTCAACGCTCAGCGCAACCTGAGCACCAGCGGCAACTCGCTGGCCACCACCATCCAGCGCCTCTCGTCCGGCCTGCGCATCAACAGCGCGAAGGACGACGCCGCCGGCCTGGCGATCTCGGAGCGCTTCAGCACCCAGATCCGCGGCCTGGACGTGGCCATCCGCAACGCCAATGACGGTATCTCGCTGGCCCAGGTCGCCGAAGGTTCGCTGAGCGAAGTCGGCAACAACCTGCAGCGTATCCGCGAACTGGCCGTGCAGGCCTCCAACGCCACCAATTCCAGCAGCGACCGCAAGGCCCTGCAGGCCGAAGTGACCCAGCTGGTCAGCGAAATCGACCGTGTCGCCAAGCAGAGCGACTTCAACGGCACCAAGCTGCTGGACGGCTCGTTCACCAGCCAGCTGTTCCAGGTCGGCGCCAATGCCGGCCAGGCCATCGCCATCAACAGTGTGGTCGATGCCAAGGCTGAATCGCTGGGTTCCACCACCTTCGTCGATGCCGGCAAGATCACCCTGGACAATGCAGCAGTCGATGCCGCAGCCGGCAAGATCGTCGGCGTCAAGGTCGGCGCGATCAACGTCGGCGACGTGTCTTTCGACTACACCGCCCCGGGCGCTGCAACCGGCCCGGCGCTGGCCGCGATCCAGAAGTCCAACCAGGACAACGCCACCAAGGCACTGGCCGCAGCCCTGAACGGCAAGATCGGCGAGACCGGCCTGCATGCCGCAGTGTCCGCCACCGCCGGTGAGATCACCCTGACCTCGGTCAAGGACGAAAACACTCTGGCCAGCGTGACCGTCCAGGCAGGCGCCACTCCGGCCAACCTGAACACCCCGGCCGCCGGCACCACTGCCGCGCATGTCGCAGACATCAAGATCGACTCGGTTGCCGGCGCCCAGCAGGCGCTGGAAATCGTCGACAAGGCACTGGAATCGGTCAACAGCGTGCGCGCCGACCTCGGCGCGATCCAGAACCGTTTCACCTCGGTGGTGGCCAACCTGCAGACCTCCTCGGAGAACCTGTCCGCATCGCGCAGCCGCATCCGCGATACCGACTTCGCCAAGGAAACCGCCGAGCTGACCCGCACCCAGATCCTGCAGCAGGCCGGTACGGCCATGCTGGCCCAGGCCAACCAGGTACCGCAGAACGTGCTCAGCCTGTTGCAGCGCTGACATGAGCCGCCCCCGGGGCACGTCGGGGGCGTCTAACCCAACTCACGTGCAACCGCTCAAGGACCTCTCCTCATGGCACAAGTAATCAACACCAACACGATGTCGTTGAATGCTCAGCGTAACCTGAGCACCAGCGGCAGCTCGCTGGCCACCACCATCCAGCGCCTGTCCTCCGGTTCGCGCATCAACAGCGCCAAGGACGATGCCGCCGGCTTGGCCATCTCCGAGCGCTTCGGCACCCAGATCCGTGGCACCGACGTGGCCATCCGCAATGCCAACGATGGCATTTCGCTGGCACAGGTCGCCGAAGGCTCGCTGTCGGAAATCGGCAACAACCTGCAGCGCGTCCGCGAGCTGTCGGTGCAGGCCGCCAACGCCACCAACTCGGCCAGCGACCGCAAGGCGCTGCAGGCCGAAGTGACCCAGCTGGTCAGCGAAATCGACCGCGTCGCCAAGCAGTCCGAGTTCAACGGCACCAAGCTGCTGGACGGTTCGTTCTCCAGCCAGCTGTTCCAGGTCGGTGCCAACGCCGGCCAGGCCATCGCCATCGACAAGGTGGTCGACGCCAAGGCTGACGCACTGGGCAACGCCAACTTCGATGCCAACAAGGTGACCATCGCCGCTGGCACCGTGGCTGCAGCCGACGCCGGCAAGGAAATCACCTACTCCGGCCTGTCCATCGGCGGCGGCAGCCTGGCATCGCCGATCAAGATCGCTGACGTCAAGGTCACCTCGACCGGCGACGCCACCAAGGATCGTGCAGCCCTGGTCTCGGCAGCGGTCACCGCGATCAACGCCAAGATCGGCGAAACCGGCGTGTATGCCGAGATCGACGGCACCACTGCCGGCCAGATCAACCTGACCTCGGTCAAGGAAAGCGTCGACAAGGCCGGCAAGTTCAGCGCCATGACCGCCACCGCTGGCACCAGCGCGGGCATCACCGGCTTTGACAGCGCTGCCGCCACCCCCAGCACTGCCGCTACCCCGGGCAAGCTGCTGAAGGACGTCGACATCAGCACCGTGAAGGGTGCCCAGCAGGCGCTGGAAGTGGTCGACAAGGCACTGGGTTCGATCAACAACACCCGTGCTGACCTGGGTGCGATCCAGAACCGCTTCACCTCGGTCGTCGCCAACCTGCAGACCTCGACGGA
>NZ_QAIJ01000313.1:8807-10116 GCF_003060985.1 Stenotrophomonas sp. HMWF023 | reverse complement strand
GCGGCAGCTCGCTGGCCACCACCATCCAGCGCCTGTCCTCCGGTTCGCGCATCAACAGCGCCAAGGACGATGCCGCCGGCCTGGCGATCTCCGAGCGTTTCGGCACCCAGATCCGCGGTACCGACGTCGCCATCCGCAATGCCAACGACGGTATCTCGCTGGCCCAGGTCGCCGAAGGTTCGCTGTCGGAAATCGGCAACAACCTGCAGCGCATCCGTGAGCTGTCGGTGCAGTCGTCGAACGCCACCAACTCGGCCAGCGACCGCAAGGCGCTGCAGGCCGAAGTGACCCAGCTGAAGTCGGAAATCGATCGCGTCGCCAAGCAGTCCGAGTTCAACGGCACCAAGCTGCTGGACGGTTCGTTCTCCAGCCAGCTGTTCCAGGTCGGCGCCAACGCCGGTCAGGCCATCGCCATCGACAAGGTCGTGGACGCCAAGACCAGCTCGCTGGGCGATGCCACCTTTGCCAACGTCTACAAGGGCACCAAGCTGGGCATCACCCCCGCAGTGCCGGGTCCGCCGGCGGTTCCAGCAATCGACACGGACAAGGCCACCGCTGACATGAGCATCGACAAGATCACCGTCAAGGTGACCGACGCCGATGGCAAGGCTACCGACGTCACCGTTGGCGCCTTCACGATCAAGGCCGGTGAGTCGATCACCAAGAGCACGGCCGCCGCCATCAACGCCAAGATCGGCGAAACCGGCGTCCAGGCTTCGGTCGATGACGCGACCGTCAATCTGACCTCGGTCAAGGCCGGCCAGACTTTCAGCCTGACCTATGCGACCGCTGCCAATGAAGCTGCCGTGGGCCTGACCCAGACCAGCACCAATGGCGGTGCACTGACCGGCGCAACCTCCAGCAAGCTGGACAACGTGGACGTTTCCACTGTTGCAGGTGCACAGCAGGCACTGGAGATCGTCGACAAGGCGCTCAGCTCGATCAACAACACCCGTGCAGACCTCGGCGCGATCCAGAACCGCTTCACCTCGGTCGTCGCCAACCTGCAGACCTCGACGGAAAACCTGTCGGCCTCGCGTAGCCGCATCAAGGATACCGATTTCGCCAAGGAAACCGCCGAGCTGACCCGCACCCAGATCCTGCAGCAGGCCGGTACGGCCATGCTGGCCCAGGCCAACCAGGTGCCGCAGGGCGTGCTCAGCCTGCTGCGCTGATCTGCTTCCTGATCGACCACCGGGCGGCGGCTGAGCTGCCGCCCGGTTCCTGAAATACGTACCACCTTCGCCAAAGGAAAAGCACCATGGCACAAGTCATCAACACCAACACGATGTCGTTGAACGCTCAGCGC
>NZ_QAIJ01000313.1:0-8797 GCF_003060985.1 Stenotrophomonas sp. HMWF023 | reverse complement strand
ATCCTGCAGCAGGCCGGTACGGCCATGCTGGCCCAGGCCAACCAGGTGCCGCAGGGCGTGCTCAGCCTGCTGCGCTGATCCACGGCAAGAAGGCGCCGCTACCGTCGGCTTGAACCGACGGTAGCGGCAACCCGACAGCCACTGTGTACACAGATGCGGGCCATGCCCGGCCCGGGAAGCTTCCCGAACCGTCTTGGCATCGCCCGCCCCTGCGGACCTCTCTTTCAGCGTTGTGCATTTTGACTGTACGTACCGGGCGGCTTCGTCTCCCCCCGATTGTCAGTAGCCTGATCCCTCCCCTGCATTGGGGGAGGGTTTTTTACAGACCCCCGGCAGTCCGCGGTGAACCTACCCGCACCCTGCCCCAGACCTCCTGCAACCGGCGTGCCAGAACCGTCCCACCGGCCAGTGGCACGGCGCATGCATCAACGAAGTCCTCAAGACCCAGCGGCGCAGGCCGCTATTTTCGTTGACGACGGGCCGCCGCACGACGGCCAGGCCCGTATACCAGGAGAAACGACGTGGCAGACTTTGGATACGGTGGCATTGGCTCAGGGCTGGACATCTCCAGCATCGTCAACCAGCTGGTCGCAGCTGACCGCAAGCCGGCCGACAACGCGCTGAACCTGCAGCAGTCCAAGACCAAGATGCAGCTGTCGTCGCTTGGCACGGTCACCTCGGCCTTCGACAAGCTGAAGACCGCCCTGACCGCGTTGAAGGCCACCACCGCCTTCGACACCCGAACCGTCAGCGCAACCGGCAAGGCCGGCCCCAACAACGCCGACGATGTGCTGACCGCATCGGTGGCGCTGTACGACCTCGGCACCAGCAAGGCGGCCGCATCCAACGGCACCCACAAGATCGAGGTGAAGAATCTCGCGTCGGCGCACAAACTGATCGCCGACACCTCGGTGCCCAAGACCGACACCTTCGGTGCCGGAACCTTGACGCTGACCGTTGGCGTGGGCGACAAGGCCAAGACGATGAACGTGGAGGTGGAGGAAGGCGATACCCTCACCACCGTCCGCAACAAGATCGACGCCGCTGGCCGCAAGGAAGGCGTGCAGGCGACACTGATCAGCTCCGGTGACAACCAGTACCTGTCCATCGCCCAGGAAAAAACCGGCGCGGCCAGCGCAATCAAGCTGGAATACGCCGGCAGCGATCCGAAGCTGGGCGCGCTGGTCGGCAGCCTGAAGGAAAACAGCCCTGCCAAGGATGCGCTGCTGACCATCGACGGCGTGGAAG
This sequence comes from Stenotrophomonas sp. HMWF023, assembly GCF_003060985.1. Lineage (NCBI taxonomy): Bacteria > Pseudomonadati > Pseudomonadota > Gammaproteobacteria > Lysobacterales > Lysobacteraceae > Stenotrophomonas > Stenotrophomonas sp. HMWF023. The sequence goes on along the minus strand of NZ_QAIJ01000313.1, from coordinate 7,549 downwards.
TGGTGAGTGCCAGCAATACCGTGGCCGACGCCGTCCCGGGCCTGACCCTGAACCTGAAAGTGCCAGGTCTCAGCACCGTCACCATCAGCACCGACACCACCGCCGCGACCAAGGTGATGCAGGAGTTCGTCACCGCCTACAACGCGGCCATCGCGGCGATCAACACCGAAACCAAGTACGACCCAAAGACCAAGGAAGCCGCCACACTGACCGGCGATGCGCAGATGCGTGGTGCGATCGCGCAGCTGCGCTCGACGATGTCCGGCGTGCTCAAGGACCTCGCAGGCGACCAGCTGGACGCCAAGGCGCTCGGCCTGCAGACCCGCGGCTATCCCAACGCCGATGGCACCCTGGTGCTGGACAGCACCAAGTTCGCCGCAGCCCTCGCCGCCCAGCCGGAGAAGATCCGCCAGGCGGTCACCGGCGATACCGGCGGCGCCGGCCGGCTGTATTCACTGGTTGACGGCTACGTCAGCACCACGGTCGGCAAGGAAGGCGCGTTCGTCGCCCGCACCAAGGGACTGAACACCACGCTGGACAACATCGACAAGCGCCGCAAGGACCTGGACGCGCGCATGGTCGGTGTCGAGGCCCGTTACAAGAAGCAGTTCGTGGCATTGGACAGCCTGATGGGCAAGCTGCAGCAGAGCAACACCGCCCTGCAGCAGCAGCTGGCCCAGTTGAACCGCTGAGGAAACACGCGCGGCGCTCAAGTTTGGCGCCGTACGCACCGATAACGGACGCAACAGCAATCATCGCAGTGCCGGCGTCAACGGTCCCTTCGACCGCACCCCGGCACCCCGCGCAAGGGAGAATCACGAATGTACGGTTCCAGCCGTCAGTACGCCGAGCAGTACCGCCAGGTGGGTGTGACCAGTGCGGTCGCCGATGCCGATCCGCACAAACTGGTGGCGCTGCTGCTGTCCGGCGCACTGGAACGCGTGCGCCGTGCACAGGCCACCCTCGAACAAGGCGACCAGGCCGGCAAGGGCAAGGCGATCGGCGAAGCATGCGCGATCGTCGCCCACCTCAACGGCTCGCTGGACCATGAAGCCGGCGGCGAGATCGCCGGCAACCTGGCCGCGTTGTACGACTACCTGCTGCAGCGCCTGACCGAGGCCAACCTGCACAACGACCGCGCTGCACTGGACGAATCGCTGCAGCTGCTGGGCGAGATCGACGGTGCCTGGAATGCCATTCCGCACGAACAGCGCCGTCCCGCCGCGGTGGCGCCATGAGCCTGCTTGAACTCAATGCGCAGCTGGATGCGTTCGAGAAGGCCCTCGACGAAGAGGCGTTCGAACAGGCCGACAGCCTGCTCGATGGTCATGACAGCACTCTGCACGCACTGCTGAGCCAACCGCTGGGCAGCGACGACCACGCACCGTTGTCCGCGCTGCTGGAACGCCAGCAGAGCCTGCTTGGCCTGCTGCGCCAGCGTCGTGATGCCGTCTCCGTGCAGATGCAGGACGGCCGCCGCTCGCTTCGCGCCGCGCATGCCTACCTGCAGGCAGAATCGCTGGCATGACCGTCCTGCCGACCACGTCCCTGCATCACCCGGCTGAAAGCGAGCTGTTCGACGAAACGCTCAGCTGCGAACTGGCCCTGCCCGCCGAGTTCCAGGCCGGCAGTGCAGTGGGCCGGACCAGCAGTGCCGAAGGCCTGCTGCGCAGCCTGGCGCTGGTCGAAGACAGCCGCGCCGACGAACACGAAGAACGCAGCGAAGCCAGCCTGCAGCTGCAGCGTCTGGAGGCCAAGGTGGACCTGACCATGGTCCTGCTCGGCCGCCTGATCCGCCAGCAGGGCCAGGAACCGACGCTGCGCCCGGTGCGCTGGTCGCGCCGCGGCATCCGCCTGCAGCTGGGTCCGCGCAGCGGCAGCCTGCCCGGCCAGGCCGGCGTGGTCCGCCTGCAGCCTAGCGACTGGCTTCCCGACCATATCGACCTGCCGGTGGAAGTCATCGCCGAAGCGGCCGATGGCGGCGGTGGCCACTACCTGTGGCTGCGCTTCCATCGCCTTGGCGATGGTCTGGAAATGGCGATGGAGCGGCATCTGTTCCGGCTGCACCGACGGCAGGTGGCCGAGGCCCGCCGCGCACGCTGAAATCTGCCACCATGCAGGTAGACGGACGGCCCTTGGCGCGCCCGTTCAGCTAAGTTAAGGTGGTCACCCCTCCCCAACCTCCAGCGTGCCTGTGCGAGTTCTCATCGTCGACGATCACACCCTGGTTCGCGCCGGCCTGGCGCGGCTGCTGCAGGGGTTTGCCGACGTGCAGCTCGTCGCAGAGGCCAGCAATGCCGAACAGGCATTGCAGATGGCCCTGCTGCACGCCCCGGACGTGGTGCTGATGGACCTGTCGCTGCCTGGCCGTACCGGCCTGGAAGCACTGAGCGACATCCGCCTGCGTGCACCCGGCACGCGCATCGTGATGATGACCATGCACGATGACGCCGCCCACGTGCGCGATGCGCTCGATCGCGGTGCCGTCGGCTTCGTGGTGAAGGATGCCGCGCCGCAGGAACTGGAACTGGCGCTGCGTGCCGCGCATGCCGGCCAGGTATTCCTCAGCCCGCAGATCTCGGCCAAGATGCTGGCGCCGATGCTCGGGCGCGAGAAGCCGACCGGCATTGCCGCACTGTCGCCGCGGCAGCGCGAGATCCTTCGCCGCATCGGCAAGGGCGAGAGCAACAAGGAAATCGCCGCCGACCTGGGCATCAGCGTCAAGACGGTGGAAACCCATCGCGCGCGCATGATGGAATCGCTTGGCTGCCGTCGTGCCAACGATCTGCTGCTGCTGGCTGCGCGCCACCAGCACGAGCTGGAATGACGTCCGCGCGCCACGGGTAACGCCGTGGTACCGCCCACGGGCTTCGCGACGAAATACTGTCACCCATACGCGCCCCGACGGAATTCCGTACAACAGGCGCGAGCGATCACCACGGCGACCGACCACGAATCAACGATTTAGCGACCGGAATCGTCAAATTCCCGCGCTTATGTAGGGGATTTCCTTACACGCTGTCGGGAACGCCACCAACGCCCTCAGGAACCCCCCGATTCCGCCACTGCCGGATCAAAAGCAAGATGTGTTCCACAAGGCGTCGGGGAGCGGCGCCGGGGAACTGCAATGAAGGCTTCACTTTCTACCCAGCTGGGCCAACAGCTTCACCTCACCCCGCAGTTGCTGCAGTCGATCCGACTGTTGCAGCTCGACGGCCTGCACCTGGAGCAGGAAATCCAGCGGCTGCTGGATTCCAATCCGCTGCTGGAAATCGAAGACGCCGAAGCGCCCGTCGCTGAAGCCACCGATGCAGCCAGCACCACGGTCGATACGGCCGCCTTCGACGAACTGCCCGAATCCTCGATGTGGGATGTGTCCGGTGCCAACTGGCAGGACGGCGACGACGACCGCATGGCACGCATCGCCGCCGGCGAGTCGAGCGACCCGCAGCTGCGCGTGCTGCAGCGCCTGGCACTGGACCTGGACGAGCGCGAACTGGCCGTGGCCGCCTTCTGGCTGGAACACTGCGACGATGCCGGCTACCTGCAGGCGCCGCTGGCCCAGCTGCAGCTGCTGGCCAGCGCGCAGTTCGATATCGATGGCAACGGCGTTGAAGCCATCCGCCAGCACCTGCTGCAGGGCGAGCCGGCCGGCATGGCCGCGCAGGACCTGCGCGAATCGCTGCTGGCCCAGCTGTGCAGCCTGCACGGCGTGGTGCCGGCCCGGCATCTGGCCGCGCGCATTCTGCAGGGCGCGCTCGATGCGTTGGCCGCCCATGACTACCCCGCCCTCGCCCGCCAGCACGATGCCGAGATCGAGGACGTGCGCGAAGCCGTTCGCCTGATCCTGTCGCTGCAGCCGCGCCCCGGCGACAGCCTGCTGCCCGAGCGCAATGCGGTGGTGGTGCCGGACGTGGTCGCCTGGCACACCGACGAACAATGGAAGGTGGCGCTGAACCCGGCCACCAGCCGCCGGGTGTCGATCAACAGCCAGTACGAACAGGCCCTGGCCGACAGCGGCGAGGGGGCCCCGGCACTGCGCGAGATGCTGCAGGAAGCGCGCTGGTTCAGCCGCGGCCTGTCGATGCGCTACGACACCCTGCTGCGCACCGCGCGGGTGATCGTCGAGCGCCAGGCGGCCTTCCTGGTGCGTGGCGAGGAAGCCATGGCACCGCTGACCCTGAAGGAAGTGGCCGAGGAAATCGGCATGCACGAATCCACCGTTTCGCGCATCACCACCGGCAAGTACCTGCAGACCCCGCGCGGCACCTTCGAGCTCAAGCACTTCTTCGCCGTGCGCCTGGAAGGGGCCAGTGTGTCCGGCCAGGCGGTCAGGGCCATGGTCCGCCGCCTGATCGACGCCGAACCTGCCGGCCGCCCGCTGGCGGACGAGGCCATCGCTGGCCTGCTGTCCCGCCAGGGGGTGAACATTGCCCGTCGAACCGTCGCAAAATACCGCGAACAACTGGATATCGCCCCGGCCCGCGAACGGCGCCGGGTCAACGCCAGGCAACCGCAGCTGGCCCGGGTGGGCTGAAAAGGATGTTGGACATGAACAAGCTCACAGTTCTGCTGGTCGATGACCATGAGGGCTTCATCAACGCGGCGATGCGCCACTTCCGCAAGATCGATTGGCTGCAGATCGTCGGCAGCGCCGGCAACGGCCTGGAAGCGATCGAACGCTCGGAAAGCCTGCGCCCGCAGGTAGTGCTGATGGATCTGGCGATGCCGGAAATGGGCGGCCTGCAGGCCACCCGCCTGATCAAGTCGCAGGACGATGCACCGTATATCGTGATTGCCAGCCACTTCGATGACGTCGAACATCGCGAGCACGCGCTGCGTGCCGGCGCCGACAACTTCGTCAGCAAACTGTCCTACATCCAGGAAGTCATGCCGATCCTGGAAGGCCTCAGGGAGGATCGGTCGTGAGCGAATCGCGCATCCTGGTACTGGACAACGACGCAGTGCGTGCCGAGCGTACCGTCGCCCTGCTGGAATTCATGGACTTCAACCCGCGCTGGGTTTCCGACGCAGCCGATTTCGACCTGGCCCGCCAGCGCCAGAACGACTGGATGGCGGTGATCGTCGGCAATCTGGACGACAGTGCCGCCAGCACCGCACTGTACGCGTGGCTGGGTGGCAGCAGCCTGCCACCGCCGGTGCTGCTGGCCGACGGTGACGCCACTGCGTTCGCCCACCGGCATGGCCTGCACGAAGCCAACATCTGGCCGCTGGAGGCACCGCTGCGCCACGCGCAGATGGAAGCCCTGCTGCGCCGTGCCAGCCTCAAGCGACTGGATGCCGAACACCAGGCCGGCGCCGTGCAGGACCAGGGTCCGACCGGCAACGGTCCGGCAGTCAGCGCGCTGCGCACGATGATCGAGCAGGTCGCCGCGTTCGACACCACCGTGCTGGTGCTGGGCGAATCGGGCACCGGCAAGGAAGTGGTGTCGCGCAGCATCCACCAGCGCTCGCCGCGCCGCGACGGACCGTTCGTGGCGATCAACTGCGGTGCGATTCCGGCGGAACTGCTGGAAAGCGAATTGTTCGGCCACGAGAAGGGCGCCTTCACCGGCGCGCTGACCTCGCGCAAGGGCCGTTTCGAAATGGCCGAGGGCGGCACCCTGCTGCTCGATGAGATCGGCGACATGAGCCTGCCGATGCAGGTCAAGCTGCTGCGCGTGCTGCAGGAGCGCAGCTTCGAGCGCGTCGGCGGCAACCAGACCATCCGCTGCAACGTGCGGGTGATCGCCGCGACCCATCGCGACCTGGAAAGCCGGATTGCCGATGGCAAGTTCCGCGAGGACCTGTTCTATCGCCTCAACGTATTCCCGATCGACGTGCCAGCCCTGCGCGAGCGTCGCGAAGATTTGCCGGCGCTGGTGGAAACCATCGCCACCCAGCTGGCGCGCACCGGCCGCGGCGAAGTGCGCTTCACCCCGGAAGCACTGCAGGCGCTGGCCAGCTATGAGTGGCCGGGCAACGTGCGTGAGCTGACCAACCTGGTCGAACGCCTGGCGGTGCTGCACCCAGGTGGCTCGGTGCGCGTGCAGGACCTGCCGGCACGCTATCGCGGCGATGCCGCGCTGGCCATCGCGGCAGTTGCCGCTGCGCCGCCGCTGGTCGCCAGCGAAGAGCGCCTGGACCTGCGCAGCTTCTCGTTCCACACCCCGGGTAGCGGCAACCAGCCGTCGCTCGAACACGGCATCGCGGTCAACCGCGCCGCAGCGCCGGCCGCGTTGCCGGACGACGGCCTGGACCTGCGCAACCACATGGCCAACATCGAACTGGGCCTGATCAACGAAGCACTGGAACGCACCCAGGGCGTGGTCGCCCATGCCGCCCAGCTGCTCGGCCTGCGCCGCACCACCCTGGTGGAAAAACTGCGCAAGTACGGCATCGAACGCGAGCCGGCCGAACTGGCCAGCTGACACGCGTTGCCAGCATGAAGGGGGCACGAACGCCTGGGCTTGCCCGGGCGTTGGTGTTTGTACGGGTTGTTGTTGCCGGGCTGTCGCCCGGCGCCCGCAGAGGCACAGCTGAAGCAACGGCAAAGTCAACGGCGGCGGATAAGCTGTTCGGATTGGTGGGACGGTGCGGGCTTGCAGGACACGCCGTAAACCCATCCTTGTGGGCTCGATGGCGCCATCCATGGCGCCATCGATCCTGCAAGCCCACACCGCCCCACCTCTGACAGATTGCGGCGCATCGTCTCCCCTGGGTGTCTGATCTGGCAACTTGAGCCCCCACGCCTCCGACGGTTCTGCAGCAGCGTCCGGATTGCTCAGTAGATCCACGCCATGCGTGGATGACGGTGAGGGTACAAAGAACATCTCGCTGCTTTTGCACTTTTTCCTACAGACAACGCCACCGCGCTGCGGAGCATGGCAGGAACATCCCCAGGAGGTTCCGCCATGCATCGTCTTACTCTGTTCGCTGCCCTGCTCTTCCCGGCCCTGGCCGCGGCATCCAGCTGCGTCCTGCCCAGCCAACTCGACCAGCACCAGTTCACCAATCTCAGCGATCCGCTGTACCAGCCAGACAATCCGAATGCCGGGCGCATGGTGCAGGTCAGCTTCGTCGGCAATCAGTACGTGCTGGACATCCTCGGCACCGACCTGCGCATCGACGGCAGCTACCGCTACCAGCGCCTGGCTCCGCACATTGCGGAAATCCAGATGACCGAAGCCCACCCCGCCGGCCCTGCCCGCTACACCCTGCTGCTGACCTGCCTGACGGACCGCCAGGGTCGCTTCATCTACACCCAGCACGACGGCCCCATCGCGCCACGCCAGCGCCAGAATTCCGGACGCTGGACCCTGCAGCCCCAGGCCAAAAAACCGACGCCGGTTCCATGACGCGTCACGCCCCCGGGAACGCTTCATCCACGCATGGCGTGGATCTACCGTGTCGACCAAGATCGACACCTACCAGCAGCACAGAACGCCGTTCCGACAGATCGCGGCCAGCTGTCGAAGGCGGGGTGGGTCCGGTTGCGGGGGCGTGAGCCGCATGGATGCGGCGACCGAGCTTACATGGACGTACTTGC
>NZ_QAIJ01000062.1:0-2604 GCF_003060985.1 Stenotrophomonas sp. HMWF023 | reverse complement strand
GGGAACCTCATGACGAGCACCACTGAGCCCCGTCCGGTCGCGCCCTCAACTTTCGATCTGTCGATCGCGGAGCGCCGCCTATCTAGCGGTAGCCCAGCCCATCCACGCACGGCAGAGTTGAGGACGCCAACGCATCGCTTCAGGGGGACTCCTGGCGCTGCCAATGCTAATCGTAGTATGTCGAATGATAGTATTCAAATCGAGACCATCTCTGGATGGCTCGAGGCGCGCACGAAACTCAGCTGGTCACCATCTTCGCTGGCAATGTCAGGCGATTGAGGAAGGAGCGCGGGCTGTCGCAGGAGGATCTGGCCGAAGCCGCCGGTGTTCATAGGACTTACATCGGGATGATCGAGCGCGGGGAGAAGAACGTGACGATCTACAACATCGAGCGCATCGCTATTGCGCTTGCGGTGCGTCCCGGATCCCTCCTTGACTGAATGCCTTCACACCCATCGTGCCGTTCATCGTTCAGCTCGATGAGCACCGCCCTTCTCCCGCCGCGCAGAGTCGTAGCTAAGCGCTTGCGCCAAGCCCGTCAGCTTCGCGGACTCAGCCAACGGGAAGTCGGAGTGCGTATGGGGCTGGACAAGGACACGGCATCTGCTCGAATCAGTCGGTATGAGAGTGAATCCATGGCCGTCAGCCTGGACTCGCTGTTTGTCCTCGCAGATGCGCTTGGTGTTCCGCCTGCGTATCTGCTCACAAGCACACCTGCGATGGCCGACGCGGTTCTGTCCTTGGGCTCGATGAGCGAGTCCCAGCAGGTCCAAGTGGCCACCGCCGTAGCCGCTTTGGCAGAGCTATCCGCCGGGCAATGTGCGGCACTGATCGCGCAGATTGTGAGCAAAGACTCGGACCACGGCACCTGATCCGGTAAGCCTGAGGGCCATCGCTCGTCGCAGTTGCAGTGCCCGGCCTCACGGCCGGGCACTATGCCGCCACCGTACGCCGGCAGATCGCTACAGCAACCCTCGACCAGCCATCGAGAGCGCCTGATCACCTGTAACCACAAAGTGGTCCAGCAGTCTTACGTCCATCAACTGCAGGACGCTCTTCAGCTGTGTCGTAATCGCCTTGTCCGCAGCCGAGGGCTCAGGACTGCCGCTTGGATGGTTGTGAGCCAGGATGATCGCTGCCGCATTCAGAGCCAGAGCCCGCTGGAGCACGATCCGCGGCGACACATGCGCTCCGTCGATCGTGCCGGAGAACAGTCGCTCCACCGCCAGAAGCCGATGCTGGGCATCGAGGAATGCCACCTCGAAGTGCTCCCTGCCCTCATTGCCCAGACGGAGCCGGAAGAACGCACCGCATGTGGATACGTCCCCCATCTTCTGGCCTGGCTTGCAGGCGCGCCGCGCCAGAATACGCAGCGCGCGTGCAATAGCCCGATCATCCCGGACCACGGCTGCAGCCTCCATGGCGGCACATTGACTGCGATCCAGCGGATCGACAGGCAACTGCGGGCGCATCACACCCTCCCCTCCCCGGCCTCACCACCAGCTCGTCGTAGATTCGGCCGACGCGAGTCTCCAACGCTGCCGAAGTGCGGCACCTCGCGGTCGCGCGAGCGACTGATCGCCACCGCAACGCAGCTGTCTACGCCAACCTCCCCTCCCTCTGCCCCTGCCTGGAGGGCGCACACGGCCCCGTCGGTCGGCCCGGGAGCGCACTCCTGCCCAGGCCTCTTCTTACCCAGACCCTTCCACAGCTTGCGGCCAGCACGGGCCAACACTTCGATCAAATGCATCATCATTTCCTTTGTAGACAGACGGCAGAACGCATAAGGCCCGGACGGGCCGGACCTTGTGCTGGATGCCATGGAGTTGGTGGTTACGGATCGAGGAAGTCACCGCAGTTGATACAGGTGGTGGCGGAGGTGCATTTGACTATCCCAGCCAACACAGCCGTTGCCACCACCATGACGCAGTAGATCAACTCGATCTTGCTCTTCATCATCAGTTGCACCCATAGAGGGCATCACACAGCGTGACGCCGCACACGAAGCCAATGACCACCGGCTTCATGGGTGTACTACGTATCTGAAATGTTTTTGGATCGAGGCAGAGAGTCTGCAATGGGCATCTGAGCGGGTCAGATGTCATAAATGCCCGTCATTTTCTGGTTGAAAACCACCAAAATGGACCTGATTGGAGCAAACAAACCCCCGCCTCCACGTCGAGCCCCCCTCCTCTGTCGCTTTTGACCATCGCGCCATCCGGCCACGCTTGAAGGTAGGATCCGCTCAGGCCGGCGAGGACCGGCCCCACAGGGGGACTCATGAACCGCACGATCGCGTTGATGTGCCGACTTGCCTTGCTGCCCACAGTCCTTGGATTGAGCGCCTGCTCACACTGGATTGGGATGCCCAGCGTGGCGCCGCCCGCTGCCACAACCACCGAGTTCGCAGATGGACGATTCTGGCTGCACGAAAAGGATCTGAACTACCGGATCGGGGACACCCAGGAGGTGATCACGGTACCGGCCGGCTTCGTGCATGACGGAGCATCCATCCCGAGAATCCTTCACATCGCCATCCCCAAGACAGGCTGGTATGGCCGGGCCGCCATCATTCACGACTACCTGTACTGGTCCCAGCTATGC
>NZ_QAIJ01000312.1:21566-27483 GCF_003060985.1 Stenotrophomonas sp. HMWF023 | reverse complement strand
GCGGAAGGCTTCCACAAAACTGAATACGCTATTTGATGGAGAAAGCGGCCCGGGCGGCGGGTGCCGACCCGGGCCGCCGGGATCAATGCGCGGGCTGCGCCTGCCCCGACGCCGCACCATCGCTGCCCACCGCAGCATCGCGCTGGCGGGCCTCAAGCGTCGCGCCGTCCTCAGAGCGCTTCATTTCAACCGTATCCGCAGGCACCCGCTCCCCCGTCGCCTGGGCCGGACGCATTGCCATCGCCGGGTCGACCGGTTGCGCGGGGACATGCTCGACATCCGCAGCGCGCTCCACCGTCTGCGCGTGATCCGGCGTGGCCCCGGCAGTGGCGGCGTCGTCCACCCTGCAACCTGACAGCACGATCACCGCCAGGCCGGACAGCATCAGACCCACAGTCCTGTTAATGGCCATCAAAGCATTCCTCATGCATGCGCCTTCGGCGCGGAACACCTATTGGGAGCGATGCCGATGGCAACCGGTGAGAAGCAGCTCACAGCATTGAACATGCTGATGACGCATTTGACGCTGATTTCAGCCGTGCTTCAGTAGATCCACGCCATGCGTGGATGAACCCATCAATGCGTGCGGTATCCCCAATTACGTGGATGCACCGACGCTGTCGCAGGCAAGAAAAAAGCCACTTGGCGGACTGCTGCGCACCGCGCGGGCCCCTCTCACCAACACCCCCCCGGCTTCGCCGCGCCCCCTTGACTCAAGGGGGCTATCCTCCAGCCGGCTCCACGCCAGCGGAGACATAAAGAAAAAAGCCACTTGGCGGACCAAGTGGCTTTCGTCTGGTGGGCTGTCAAGGATTCGAACCTTGGACCTATTGATTAAGAGTCAACTGCTCTACCAACTGAGCTAACAGCCCGAAATCGGGGGCGAATTATGACCCGATCCGTGAGGGCGTTGCAAGCACTTTCTTCAACCTCGTTGAAACAAGCACTGCAACCGGCGATCCATCGCGAAGGGTTACATCTGAAGAAAAAAGCCACCGGGTGGACCCGATGGCTTCTGTCTTGGTGGGCTGTCAAGGATTCGAACCTTGGACCTATTGATTAAGAGTCAACTGCTCTACCAACTGAGCTAACAGCCCTTGAAACTCAGGCGCACATTGTAGCGTGCACTCTGTTTATTGCAATACCGTTTCGGCGTTGCCGATGCGGTTGAATCAGTGGGGTGGCTGAGGGGATTCGAACCCCCGACCACCGGAATCACAATCCGGTACTCTAACCAACTGAGCTACAGCCACCACTGAAACTTTCGCTTCACCGTCGATACTGCCGACGTTGACGCTTGATACGTTGCCCGAGGACTGTCACCGAAGTTCCGGTCCGCCGAAGCGAGTCCGACATTCTGGTGGAGTCGCCAGGGTTTTGCAAGCACTTCTTCACATCCGCCAGCTACGTTCCGGTGCCGCACCAATGGCGCGCCCGACAGGAATCGAACCTGTAACCGCCGGCTTAGAAGGCCGGTGCTCTATCCAGTTGAGCTACGGGCGCCCGAACCGGAACGGCGTCCAATCCGACGTGATGTGGATTGGTCGGGGTAGAGGGATTCGAACCCCCGACATCCTGCTCCCAAAGCAGGCGCGCTACCAGACTGCGCTATACCCCGGTGTTGCAATCCCCTAGGGCGTTGACCCGGGGAGCTGACCATTGTGGCCAAGCGCCGTACGAACTGTCAACGCGCAATCCCCGCCCTGCCCCGCCATGACCACAGCTTGCGCAGCCATCGGCTATGCTCGCAGCCATCGGCCGGATGGCCGAATCGCCCCCTTTTTCGCACGGAGAACTCGCATGCGCAGCGGCAACCCGGCTCTTTCCGAGTCGACCTTCCTCGATCTGGCCAGTGGCTCGGTAGTAACCAGCCCCGACCAGGCCATGACCATCAACGGCACCGTCAACAAAACCGGCCTCCTGCTGCTGTTGACCGTGCTGACCGCCGCCTTCGCCTGGAACCAGAGCGTGGACGACTATGGCCAGGTGATGGCCGGCGCCAAGCTGTACGCCATGGGCGGCGCGATCGGCGGCCTGGTGCTGGCCCTGATCACCATCTTCAAGAAGGAGTGGTCGCCGGTCACCGCGCCGATGTATGCGCTGGTCGAAGGCCTGTTCCTGGGGGCGATTTCCGCGCTGTTCGAACTGCGCTTCCCGGGCATCGTTTTCCAGGCGGTGCTGCTGACCTTCGGCACCCTGTTCGCATTGCTGATCGCCTACCGCAGCGGCGTTATCAAGGCCACCGAGAACTTCAAGCTCGGCGTGGTCGCTGCCACAGGCGGCATCGCCCTGCTGTACCTGGCTTCGTTCGTGTTGTCGTTCTTCAACATCCAGGTGCCGCTGATCCATTCCTCAAGCGGCTGGGGCATCGCCTTCAGCCTGTTCGTGGTGGTCGTGGCCGCGCTGAACCTGGTGCTGGACTTCGATTTCATCGAAACCGGCGCGGCCCAGCGCGCACCGAAGTACATGGAATGGTATGGCGCATTCGGCCTGATGGTGACCCTGGTCTGGCTGTATGTGGAGTTCCTGCGCCTGCTGTCGAAGATCCAGCAGCGCTGATCCAATCCATGCCGTAAACGACAAGGCCGCGGTTCGTCGGGATCGCGGCCTTTTTTGTAGCGTCGAGCACGCTCGACTCCCGCGGAAACACGCTCCATGGCAGACACCCTCCCTCGCCGCTTCCACAGCTATCGCCCGGCCGATGGCCATCGCCTGCCACATGATCCGTTCAACGCCATCATCGGCCCGCGCCCGATCGGCTGGATCTCCAGTCGTGATGCCGACAGCAATGTGAACCTGGCGCCCTACAGCTTCTTCAACGCGTTCAACTACACGCCGCCGATCATTGGTTTCAGCAGCCAGGGGCGCAAGGACTCACTGCGCAACATCGAAGCCACCGGCGAGTTCGTCTGGAACCTCGCCACATTCGATCTGGCCCAGGCAATGAACGAAAGCTGCCGCGCAGTCGCGCCCGAAGTGGACGAGTTCGCATTGGCGGGGCTGACACCACTGGCCTCGGAGCAGGTTGCACCGCCGCGCGTGGCGCAGAGCCCGGTGAGCATGGAGTGCCGCTGCACGCAGATCGTGCGCCTGCGCGACGCGGCCGGTAACGACACCAATGGCTGGCTGGTATTGGGAGAAGTGGTCGCCGTGCATATCGATACGCGCTTGCTCGTCGACGGCATCTACGACACTGCAGCGAGCGACACTATCCTGCGCGGTGGCGGACCGGCCGACTATTTCCGGATCAGCGCCGATCAACGCTTCCGCATGCTGCGGCCCGCCTGAACCCTCATCCTGGCGCCCCACGGGACAACAGCAACGGCAACGACGAGGCCAGCATGGCAACGCCGGAGGCCGTCAACAGCCCCAGCACGATCTGCCGGAAACGCGCTTCACTGATACCGACATACAGCTTCGCCCCCAGCAGCGTTGGCACCAGCATCGCCGGCGCGACGATGGCGAAGTACGGCAGCATCTGCCGGCTGACCATGCCGGTACCGACATAGGTGGCCATGGTCACCGCCAGCATCGCCAGGTTGAAGTTCTGGATGACCGCGCGCTGCTCGTCCTTGCCGAAGCCACGCAGCGTGCTCCACAGCGTCGGCACCGGTCCGGCAAATCCGCCGATGCCACTGAGCACACCGCCGGCCATACCGGCCAGCGCGTCGCCGAACCGGCCGCCAACGGTGATCGGTGGCAACGAACGCGCCATCAGCATCACCGGGCACCACAGCGCCAGGAATCCCCCCAGCAGCGCCTTGAACCAGACCATGTCCAGCTGCGGCAGCACCAGCACGCCAAGCGGAATGCCCGCCAACCCGCCGAGCACGAACGGCAGCAGCAGGCGCAGATTGAAGCCACGGCGCACGGTGAACACCGCCAGCAACTGGCCGACCAGCGCGCCAAACACCGACAGCGTCGCCGCAAGCCGGGGATCCAGCCCCCACGCCCAGAACGACATCGCGACCATGCCGAACGCGAAACCCGACAGGCCCTGTACGAACCCTGCGACGATCGCGCCCACCGCGACCAGCAGATACACCGATTCCATCCCCGCTCCTCACCGCTGCCGTGCGACTACGCTGCCGCACCCGACGCTGCAGCGTAATGCGCGGCCAGGTGATCGACCAGCGCACGCACCTTCGGCGCCAGCGCACGCGCATGGGGATACAGCGCGAAATAGCAGCGCGCGCCACCGTGCCAGCTGGGCAGCACGCGGATCAACCGGCCGGCGCGCAGGTCTTCCTGCACGGTGAGCGCAGTGAACAGACTGATGCCCATGCCGGCCAGCACAGCCGCATACAGTGCCGGCGTAGCGTCCACGCGCAGTCGCTGGCCTGCTTCCACGCTGACGACGGCAGCGCGCGGCCCGTGCAGCTGCCACGGCGTGATCGCAGCAACCGGGTTGAATGCCAACAGCGTGTGGTTCTGCAGATCGGCCACCTGTCGAGGCAGTCCGTGCCGGGCCAGGTAGGCCGGTGCCGCAACCAGGATGCGCGGGCAGCGCGCCAGTTCACGGGCGACCAGTTGGCTGTCAGGCAAAGACGGCGCGATGCGCAGGGCGAGATCGAAGCCACCGCCGACCACATCGACCAGCTGATCGTCGGCCGACAGCTCCAGCGCTACCTGCGGATAGCGCGCCAGGAAGCCAGGCAGCCAATGCGGCAACTCCTGGCTGGCGACCACCTGCGGCACGCTGACCCGCACGCGCCCGCTGGGCTGGGCCTGGCCGGCCCGCGCACGGTCATCGGCGGCCTCCAGCCGGTCAAGCAGCGCCACCGCCTCGCGGTAGTAGTCGCGCCCGGCCTCGGTCAGCGACAGCCGCCGGCTGTTGCGATCCAGCAGCCGTACCTGCAGGTGCTCTTCAAGTTGGCGCAACTGCCGCGACATCGCCGAATGGGTGGTACCCAGCCGCTCGGCGGCGGCAGTGAAACTGCCTGCCTCGACGATCGCGCGCAAGGCTCGCAGGGCGGCGAAATGGTCCATCAGGAGGTGACTCCGGTCGTCGGGGCCCGCTGGCTGCGGACCCCGCCAGCTTATCAAGCGTCGTCGCCGGCCTTGCGCACCGGCAGAGCCAGGATCGCCGAGGTGGTCATGACATCGCCAAAGGCATCCTCGATCTGCGCCAGCGATGCTTCATGCAATGCGCGATGGCCGATGCTCCCGCCATTGGCCAGATCCAGATCGCGGCTGGCAGAGGCATCGGAGGCCACGATCACCCGATAGCCGCGCGGCGCCGCAGCGGCATCACGTGCAGCACCGGCAACGCAGGCATGGGTCTGCAGGCCGGTGACGATCAGGGTGTCGATCCCGGCGTCTTTCAGCGCCTTGTCCAATACCGCTGCCGAAGCACCGGCGAACACGCTGACGTTGTCCTTCTGCACCACGGTCTCGCCCTTGCGCGGCTGCATGTCACGGTGGAAAGCCGCGTTGACGCTGCCCTCGGCGAACAGCGGCGCGCCAGCCGGCAGCACGTGCTGCACATGGATCACGCGGATGCCGTTGGCGTCGGCGAAGTCGACCACGCGGCGCGTCTGCCGCAGGGCCGCCACGCCATCGGGAATGACCATGCGACCACCAGTGAAACCGGCTGCGGCGCTGGCATCGAAATACTCGTTCTGGAAGTCGATCACCAGCACGGCCGTCTTCGCTGCGCCAAGCGAGGTGGCAGCCGGGGCGCCGGCCATATGTCGGATGGTGGGATGGGAGGACTCGGCGGCGGCCGCCGGGGTGGTGGCGGCCATGCCGATCAGGCTGGCCAGGCCGAAAGCAGCGAGGTTCATGGTCAAGCTCCTGTGCGAGGGAAAGTCGGCACAGGATGAGGAGCGTTGAACGCACGAACCAGCCGCATCCGAGCACAAGATCTGTGCGAAGCGTGCACAGATCAATTTTTGTGGAGGTGGTGAAACGCAAC